>NZ_JBEZGJ010000231.1:0-9103 GCF_040649965.1 Micromonospora sp. NPDC048843 | reverse complement strand
CGAAGTCGTCGTCGCCCACCAGGAACGGGCGACCCTGCGCGTAGGCGACGTGTTCCTGAAGATCGACACTGATCCGGGGCGCACCGACGTCGAGGCCGCCGGCTACGGCGTTGAACGCGCCCAGGCCGGGTGCGGTCGGCACACCGGAGGGCGTGACCCGACCGGTCATCAGTTCCGCGATGACCCCGTCCGGCACCCGGCGTTCGGCCTGTAGCTGCCGTCGACGGCCGCGAACCCAGTCGCGGTTGCGCCACAGCCAGCCCCAACCCTGCAGCTTCTGCCGGGACCAGCCGCCAGCGAACGCGGCGGTGAGCATGGCGGCCTCGGTGAGTAGCAGCGCCGGGGCGAGCACGACGAGTGTCCGCGCCTCGTAGGCGGTGAGCAGGGTGACCAGTCGGTTCCGCTCGACCAGGTAGAGCTTCAGGGCGTTGCGGGAGAACTCGTAGTGGTGACGCACGACGGCGTCCGGCACGTACTCCAGTCGTAGTCCGCGCTGCCACAGTCGCAGGCTGAGTTCGGTGTCCTCGTGGTAGGCGAAGTATTCGGCGGCGAAGCCGTCGAGCTCGCGCCAGAGCTGCCGGCTGATCACGAAGCAGCACCCGCTGAGGGAGGCTACGGCCCGCCGCTCGGCGTGGTTGCTGGCCGGTTCGCCGTTGCCGCCGGCCCAGGAGAGGCCGGTGAAGTGCAGCGGGTTACCGCTGGTGTTGATCAGCTCGGGGGTGTCGGCCAACCGGATGGACGCCATGGCCGCGCCCACGCCCGCTTCGGCGGCTACCGCGGTGGTCTTGGCCAGGGCGTCGGGCGCGACGACGGCATCGGAGTTGACGAACGCGAGCCAGTCACCGGTGGCCTCAGCCGCACCGACCCGGCAGCCGCCGGAGTAGCCGGTGTTCTCCTCCGGTCGGATCACCCGCACCCCGGGGAGGCCCTTGACGATGTCGATGCCGTCCCCGGTGCAGCCGTTGTCGACGACGATGAGGTCGATCTCGACGTCGGTGCTGGCCAGCACCGCCCGGGCGGCGTCGACGAGGTAGGGCTCCGGGCCGTAGGCGAGCATGACGGCGCTCACCCGGGGTCGGGTCATCGGATGCCTCCGGATGCGGCAGGGGCGACGGCCTCGGCGAGCGGCCGGGTGGGGGTGGTGGGTCGGCGGACGCCGCCTCGCAGCAGCATCGCCATTGTGGCGGCCACGATGACGGAGCCGATGGTGTACGCCAGCTCGACTCGCAGGGTGACCGGAGCCGGGATCAGTGTCACGGCGATCAGGGCGGCGACGCCGGCGGTCCAGGCGAGGGCCTGGGCGCGGTGCCGGTCGAGGGCGAGCAGGGCTTGGCCGAGCACCATCGCCCACAGGTAGGCGAGCGTGGCGGCCGCCAACCAGGCGAAGTCGCCGTGGCCGAGAACGCCGGGTGCGTCGAAGAGGGTGCCGACCAGCCATGGCCCGAGCAGCACGGCGCCGAGGGCACCGGTGAGGCCGAGCGCGGTGACGATGCCGAGAGCCCGGCGCAGCAGGCTGTGGAAGCCGGCCTGGTCGCCGGTGGTGGCGGTGGTGGCCAGGCCGGGCAGCAGTGACGCCTGGAGGGAGCCGAAGACGAACAGGGGGATGCGGACCAGCACGAGGGCGGAGAGTAGTGCGCCGGCGGCTGCCGCGTCGGAGGGTGCGAGTAGCTGCACGTTGATCACGCCGATGTTCACCACGACCTGGGAGAGCAGGCTGGAGGCGGTGAGCAGACCGAGGCCGCGTAGCAGGGTGGCCCAGGCCACCGGCGGGCCTCCGCCGATGGCGCGCAGCACCGGCGGCAGGGTGAGCAGGACGCTGACCAGAGGGGCGGCGACGAGCACGAGCCCGTACCAGACGGGCGACGTCACTCCGGCCAGCCCGAGCAGGGCGACCATGATGATCCGCAGGCCACCGTCGATCCCGAGTTGAGCGCCGTACCAGGGGAACAGTTGCAGGCCGGAGAGGACGCCGCGGGTGGCGTAGGCGACGGCCATCGCGGCGAGCGCGCCGATCAGCACGGTGACCAGGTTGCCGTCACCGGCGAAGAGTTTGTCGGCGAGCGGCTGACGGCCGACGGTGACGGCCAACACCAGCACCGCGAGCATCACGGCGGCGACGGTGACGCCGCGGGCCAGTACCGGCCCGGGGGGCAGCCCCTGGCTGTGTCGGGCGGCGACGACCCGGGCGACCTCCTGCTCGATCGGCATGAACACGCCGATGCCGAGGGTGAACACGATCGACCAGAGCACCGACAGGGACGAGTAGTCGGCCTGGCTGAGGCTGTGGCCGGCGACGGCGAGGTGAACGTAGGAGGCGAGCCCGAGAAGGGCCAGCCCGGCACCGACAGCGACGGTGCCGGGCGGGACCAGGCTCAGTAGCCGTCGGATCACCGGCGGATGAGCGCCAGCGTGAGAACGGCGAACGCGCGGCCGAGGTAGACCATCGCCTTGGCGGGGGAGTGGCTGGGTGTGCCCGCCATCCGCTTGCGCATGGCGACCGGCACCTGGCGGATGCGGTAGCCGCGGCGGGCGGTGTGCACCAGGGTCTCCACCGTGTCGCCGAGGTACTCGGCCGGGTACCAGCCGGCGAACATCTCGATGACCCGCCGGTTGGCGGCCCGGAAGCCGGAGGTGGTGTCGGTGAGCTTGGTGCGGGCGACCCGGGACAGCACGGCGGAGAGCATCACCATCGCCCAGCGGCGGGGGCCGCGGACGTTGTAGTCGCCCTCACCGGCGAAGCGGGCGCCGATGACGAGGTCGTTGTCCTCGAGCAGGTCGACGAGCTTCGGCACGTACCGGGGGTCGTGCTGGCCGTCGGCGTCGATCTGGATGGCGACGTCGTAGTCGTGGTCACGGGCGTAGCGGTAGCCGAGGCGCATGGCCCCACCGACGCCGAGGTTGTACGGCAGTTTGGCGACCAGGGCTCCGGCGGCGGCGGCGACGGCGGCGGTGCGATCGGTGGAGCCGTCGTCGACGACGAGCACGTCGACGCCGGGCAGTTCGCCACGGACCTCGCCGACGACGTCGGCGATCGAGCCCGACTCGTTGAGAGCCGGGATGATGATCAATGTGCGCTTGCCGTTAACCATCGGTCGACACCAGTTCGTCTCGGGCTGCCCGGTCCGCGTCGATCTGAGCGCGGAGCAGGGCGAAGTCTTCGGCCAGGGTGCGGGTCTCTTCTTCCAGGGCGCTGACCTCCCAGCTGAGGTGTACGCACACCAGCAGCAGGAAGACGATGCCGAGGAAGAGCACCAGGCTGACACCGGAGGCGACGCCGAGGAGTTCGGCGACGTTGTCGAGCAGCCGGGGGAAAAGGGACAGCGGAATCACGATGATCAGTACGGCGAGCCAGAGCATGCCGTACTTCTCGCGCAGCTGACGGCGGCGCAACAGCTCGACGATGGTGCCGAGGAGCAGCAGGCCGGTCAGGCCGGTGACGAGGGTGAGCTTCATGCGACCTTCCACGGGGCGGGTGGAGCGGGGGAGTGGAACGCGTCAACCAGGGCGCTGTGCCAGTCTGGAAGCGGGGGTAGACCCACGGCTGCCCAGCGGCTGTGCCCTAGCACACTGTACGCAGGCCGTGGGGCGGGACGCGGATACCGGTCGCTGGTGGTGGGTCGGATCCGGTCCGGGTCCAGTCCGGCCAGCGTGAACGCGGCGCGCGCCAACCCGTACCAGGTCGTCTGACCGGCGCAGGTGCCGTGGTAGACGCCGGGCGTCGCGTGACCGGCGAGCGCCGCGTCGGCGAGCGCGACGAGCCGCTCGGCGAGCGCGTACGACCAGGTGGGTTGGCCGTGTTGGTCGTCGACCACGTCGAGGTGGTCGCGCTGGGTGGCGAGTCGGAGCATGGTGGCCACGAAGTTCGGGCCGTGCGCGCCGTAGAGCCAGGCGGTGCGCACGACGTACCCGGTGTCGGGCAGCAGCCGCGCGACGGCCTGTTCGCCGACCAACTTGCCGCGGCCGTAGGCGTTGACCGGGGCTGTGGGCGCGTCCTCCGGGTACGGGGTGTCCGCGTTGCCGGCGAGGACGTAGTCGGTGGAGACCTGGATGAGCCGGGTTCCGTCGGTGGCGCACGCCGCGGCCAGGTTTGCCACGGCGTGGCCGTTGACGGCGGTCGCCGCGGCCTCGTCGGCCTCGGCGGCGTCGACGTTGGTCCACGCGGCCGCGTTGATCACCAGGTCGTGCCCGGCGACGGCGGCGTGGACCGCCGCGCGGTCGGTGACGTCCAGGTCGGCGCGGGTGGCGGCGGTCACCTTGAGGTCGGGCCGTGCACCCAGCACGGTGACCAGGTCCCGGCCGAGCATCCCGCCCGCGCCGGTGACGAGGAGACGGGTCATGCGGTCGGCGCGGACTTGAGGGGTTCCCACCAGTTGCGGTTGTCCCGGTACCAGCGGACGGTGTCGGCGAGGCCTTGGTCGAGGGTGATGCTGGGGTGGTAGCCGAGCTCTTCGCTGATCTTGGTGATGTCGAGGGAGTACCGGCGGTCGTGGCCCTTGCGGTCGGTGACCGGGACGACCCGGTCCCACCCGGCGTCGCAGGCGTCCAGGAGCAGGCCGGTGAGTTCCTTGTTGGTCAACTCGGTGCCGCCGCCGATGTTGTAGACCTCACCGGCGCGGCCCTTCTGCTGGACGAGGGCGATGCCCCGGCAGTGGTCGTGCACGTGCAGCCAGTCACGGATGTTGCCGCCGTCGCCGTAGAGGGGGACGGTGCCACCGTCGAGCAGGTTGCTGACGAACAGCGGGATGACCTTCTCGGGGAACTGGTATGGGCCGTAGTTGTTGGAGCAGCGGGTGACGACCACGTCCATGCCGTGGGTGCGGTGGTACGACAGCGCGAGCAGGTCGGAGCCGGCCTTGGATGCCGAGTACGGCGAGTTGGGGGCGAGCGGCCAGGCCTCGGTCCAGGAGCCCTCGTCGATCGAGCCGTAGACCTCGTCGGTGGAGACGTGCACGAACCGGCTGGTGCCGTGCCGCAGCGCCGCGTCGAGCAGCGTCTGGGTGCCCAGCACGTTGGTGGTGACGAACGGCGCGGCGCCCGCGATCGAACGGTCGACGTGTGACTCGGCGGCGAAGTGCACGATCACGTCGTGCTCGGCCACCACCTCGTCGACCACGACCGGGTCGCAGATGTCGCCCTGCACGAACCGCAGTCGCGGGTCGTCGCGGACGGGATCGAGGTTGGCCAGGTTGCCCGAGTAGGTCAGCTTGTCCAGCACTGTCACGACGGCTGGCTCGAGCGGCGGCACGCCGTCCGCACTGCCGAGGGGCTTGCCCAGCAGTAGGCGAACGTACTCCGACCCGATGAATCCGGCTCCGCCGGTGACGAGGATCCTCACGGGTCCGGAAGTATACGCGACGGGCGGCGCGGCCCCTGGTATGCGACCCCCGCACAACGGGTTCGGGTGCGGCTAGGCTTCCCCGATGCGCGGAATCCTACTTGCCGGCGGCACCGGGTCCCGGCTCTGGCCGATCACCCGGGCGGTCTCGAAGCAGCTGATGCCGGTCTTCGACAAGCCGATGATCTATTACCCGCTCTCCACCCTGGTGATGTCCGGGGTCCGGGAGATCCTGGTGATCACGACTCCGGACGACCAGGACCAGTTCCGCCGGCTGCTCGGCGACGGCAGCCAGTTCGGGCTGCGGCTGGAGTACGTCAGCCAGGAGCGCCCGGAGGGCATCGCGCAGGCGTTCATCCTCGGCGCGGACTTCATCGGCACCGAGTCGGTGGCGTTGGTCCTCGGCGACAACATCTTCCACGGCGTGGGTCTGGGCCGGCAGCTCGCCGACCACGGTGACCCGGTCGGTGGGCGGGTCTTCGCCTATCAGGTGGCCAACCCGCAGGAGTACGGCGTTGTCGACTTCGACGCCGATGGTCGGGTGCTCTCGATCGAGGAGAAGCCGGCCCGCCCGAAGTCCCGCTACGCGGTGCCCGGCCTCTACTTCTACGACAACCGGGTGGTGGACATCGCCCGCAAGCTCACCCCGAGCGCCCGCGGCGAGCTGGAGATCACGGCGGTCAACGAGGTGTACCGGGAGACCGGGGAACTGGCGGTCACGGTGCTGGATCGGGGCACCGCCTGGTTGGACACCGGCACGTTCACCTCGATGATGCAGGCCGCCGAGTTCGTCCGGGTGGTCGAGGAGCGGCAGGGTCTCAAGATCGGTTGCGTCGAGGAGGTCGCCTGGCGGGCCGGCCTGATCGACGACGCGCAGCTGCGCGCGCTCGCCGAGCCGCTGACCAAGAGCGGTTACGGCAACTACCTGCTCGGTCTGCTCAGCGATCAGGCCGGCAACGACGGGGGTTCCTGGTGAAGATCCGGGAGCTGAGCATCGAGGGCGCCTGGGAGATCATCCCCCAGCAGCACGGTGACCCGCGCGGCATGTTCATGGAGTGGTACCGCTTCGACAAGCTCGCCGAGGTGGTGGGGCATCCGCTGCGGCTGGCCCAGGCCAACCTGTCGGTCTCCGCGCGTGGCGTGGTGCGCGGCGTCCACTTCGCCGACGTCCCGCCCGGGCAGGCCAAGTACGTCACGTGTGTGCGGGGCGCTGTCCTCGACGTGATCGTGGACCTGCGGGTGGGCTCGCCGACCTTCGGTCGTTGGGAGGGCGTCCGGCTGGACGACACCGACCGTCGGGCGGTCTACCTCAGCGAGGGGCTGGGGCACGGGTTCTGCGCGTTGACCGACGACGCCACGTTGAGCTATCTCTGCTCGGCCACCTACAACCCGACCGGCGAGCACGCGGTGCACCCGCTGGACGAGGAGTTGGGCATCGAGTGGCCCGCCGACGTTCCGTTGCTGTCAGCGCGCGACGACGCGGCGCCGACTCTGGCGCAGGCCCGCGAGCGGGGCCTGCTTCCGGAGTACGACAGCTGCCGGCGGTTCGTGGCGAGCCTCGGTCCGGACGGAATGTCGCACTCAGCCGGTATGTGACCGCGCTCGGGGCACGACCTGTGGTCTGACAGTGACGAACCGGGCCTCCGGGCGGCTAATGTCACACCATGGAGCGGCGAATCTTCGGCCTCGAGACCGAGTACGGCGTCACCTGCACCTATCGCGGGCAGCGGCGGCTGTCCCCGGACGAGGTCGCGCGGTATCTGTTCCGTCGCGTGGTGTCCTGGGGTCGGTCGAGCAATGTCTTCCTGCGCAATGGGGCCCGGCTCTACCTGGACGTCGGGTCGCATCCGGAGTACGCGACACCGGAGTGCGACTCGGTGACCGATCTCGTCGCCCACGACCGGGCCGGCGAGCGGATCCTGGAGGGCCTGCTCGTCGACGCGGAGAAGCGGCTGCACGACGAGGGCATCGCGGGTGAGATCTACCTGTTCAAGAACAACACCGATTCGGCCGGCAACTCGTACGGCTGCCACGAGAACTACCTGGTCTCCCGGCACGGCGAGTTCGGCCGGCTCGCCGACGTGCTCATCCCGTTCCTGGTCACCCGGCAGTTGATCTGCGGGGCCGGCAAGGTCCTGCAAACCCCACGCGGCGCGGTCTACTGCCTCTCGCAGCGGGCCGAGCACATCTGGGAGGGCGTCTCCTCGGCGACCACCCGCAGCCGCCCGATCATCAACACCCGCGACGAGCCGCACGCTGACGCCGAGCGCTACCGGCGGCTGCACGTGATCGTCGGCGACTCCAACATGAACGAGGTCACCACGCTGCTCAAGGTTGGCACCGCCGACATCGTGCTGCGGATGATCGAGGCCGGGGTGGTGATGCGCGACCTGTCCCTGGAGAACCCGATCCGGGCCATCCGGGAGGTGTCGCACGACATCACCGGCCGGCGCAAGGTGCGGTTGGCCAACGGCAAGGAGGTCAGCGCCCTGGACATCCAGCAGGAATACCTCGCCAAGGCCACCGAGTTCGTCGAGCGCCGCGGCGGCGACCAGGCCGCCAAGCGGGTCGTCGAGCTGTGGGGCAGGGTGCTCAACGCTGTGGAGAGCGGCGACCTGGAGCCGGTCTCCCGGGAGATCGACTGGGTCAGCAAGCTGCGGCTGATCGAGCGCTACCAGCGCAAGCACGACCTGCCGCTGTCGCACCCCCGGGTGGCGCAGATGGATCTGGCCTACCACGACGTGCGCCGTGGCCGGGGCCTCTACGGGCTCCTGGAGCGCCGCGGCGAGGTCGACCGGGTGGCCACCGACCCGGAGATCTTCGAGGCCAAGGAAACCCCGCCGCAGACCACCCGGGCCCGGCTGCGGGGCGAGTTCATTCGGCACGCCCAGGAGAAGCGCCGGGACTTCACAGTCGACTGGGTGCACCTGAAGCTCAACGACCAGGCGCAGCGCACAGTGCTCTGCAAGGACCCGTTCCGGGCGTACGACGAGCGGGTGGAGCGGCTGATCGCCAGCATGTGACCGGTTGCCGGCCCCGTCGGTGCGCTGCGCCGACGGGGCCGCTCAGCCCGGCGCACTGAGCGGTTAAGCTGAGCGCGCCATGACGACTTCTGGACCTTCCGACCGCTCCGAGCGCGGCACCGAGCGGCAGAACTGGATCGAACGCCGGCGAGAGAAGATCCGCGCCGAGATCGACCGTAACCGGCGCGGTGACTACACAGTGCCGACGTGGGTGCTGGCCCTGGCGCTGGCGCTCATCGTGGGCGGCTGGCTGGCCCTGATCTTCCTGGCCTAACCCCACCCCACCCCCGCCCCCACCCCGCCTCAGCTCGCGTTGATCATGAAGTTATTGCCATGACACGCCGGGGCGACGGGCAATAACTTCATGATCAACCGGGTGCGGGTGCGGGTGCGGGTGCGGGTGCGGGTGCGGGTGCGGGTCCGGGGTCCGGGGTCAGGGGAGGAGGGTTGCCGCGTGGCGGCCGGCGGCTGCTGCCGCCAGGAAGTACGCGTGGTCGGCGTCGAGGCCACGGCCCATGGTGGACAGGGGCACGGCGCTGGCCCGCAGCGCGGCGTCCAACCCGTCGGTGGGAACCCGGACGATCCGGTGCCGGGCCGCGAGGGGCGCCAGCGCCGCGTCCACCTCGGCCGCGAGCGACGGCGCCAGGTCCTCGGGCACCACCAGCTCCGCCGGGGCGAGCGCCACCCGACCGTACGCGGTGAGGCTGTGGTGCGACACGCCCCGGTGCCGGGGGCGGGGGTCGGC
>NZ_JBEZGJ010000230.1:0-9187 GCF_040649965.1 Micromonospora sp. NPDC048843 | reverse complement strand
ATGGTCGACGAGCACGACGGTCGGGTGCCCGATTGGCTGATCGTTCCCCCCGACGGCGGCCGCCGCGACGGCGGCCGAGCTGCTGGCGGCGTACGAGCCGGCGTTGCGCCGAGCCGCGCCGATGGCCGGGCGGTTCGTGGAGGAGTTGAGTCACGAGGAGATCAGCGCGGCGATCCACCTGATCGACGAGTTGCCGAAGCTCAAGGAACACCTGACGGCGGACATCCTGCCGATTCTGGCCACGCTGGACCGGGTCGGGCCGGACCTGCACGATCTGCTCGACGTGACCCGCGACCTCAAGCTCGCCGTGGCCGGCATCCCCGGGTTGGGCATGCTGCGCCGACGCGGCGAGAAGCTCACCGACGAGCCCGTCGGCTGACGACCGGCCCGCCCGGGCGAGTCGGCCGGAGTGCGGCGGGTGTGGTCAGGCCGGTACGTACAGCTCGTCGATCTCGGCGCGTTGCGGTAGCGCCACCGAGGCGCCGAGCTTGCGGACGCAGGCAGCGCCGGCCGCCGACGCCCAGCGCACCGCGTCGACCAGGTCGCGTCCTTCGCCCCAGCCGACTGCCAGCGCGGCGGTGAACGCGTCACCGGCGGCGGTGGAGTCGACCACGTCGACAGGTACCGCCGGCACGTGCACCTCGGTGCCGTCCCGGTCGACGTACCAGGCGCCCTCGCCGCCGAGAGTGAGCACGGCCCGGGGGGTCAGGTCGAGCAGCGCACGCGGCTCCTCCCGCCCCCGGCCGGTGAGCGCCTGCGCCTCGCCCTCGTTGACGACCAGCAGGTCCACGGCGGCGAGCAGCTCGGGTGGGAGGTCCCGCGCCGGGGCGGCATTCAGGATGACCCTGGTGCCGGCCTCGCGGGCGGCCACCGCGGCGGCGGTCACGGTCTGCACCGGGATCTCCAGTTGGGCGACCAGGACGTCCGCGGCGCGCACAGTGGTCAGCTCCTCCTCGGTGAGGCCGACCAGGGCGTCGTTCGCTCCGGGGGTGACCACTATGGCGTTCTCCCCCTGGGCGTTGACCATCACCAGCGCCACTCCGGAGGCGCCGTAGACCACGCGAAGCTGACTGGTGTCCACCCCGGCCGCGGTGATGCGGGCCTTGAGGGTGACGCCGAAGGCGTCCGAGCCGATCGCGCCGAGGAAGGTACAGGAGGCGCCGGCCCGGACCGCGGCCACGGCCTGGTTGGCGCCCTTGCCGCCGGGCACCATCACGAAGTCGGTGCCGAGCATGGTCTCGCCCTGTCGAGGCAGCGCGGGTGCCATCGCGACCAGGTCCATGTTGGCGCTGCCCACCACGGCAACCCGAGTCTGCGGCACGGCCGTCTCCGCCTGTCCGACGCTCAGGCGGCGCGAGCCGTGAAGCGGTCGCCCGACCGCTCGACCACAAGTGGCAGCCCGAAGGTCTTGGAGAGGTTGTCACCGGTCAGCGTCTCGGCGAGCAGGCCCTGGGCGACCACCCCACCCTCGCGCAGGAGCATCGCGTGGGTGAACCCGGGCGGGATCTCCTCGACGTGGTGGGTGACGAGCACCATCGCCGGGGCGTCCGGGTCGTACGCCAGCTCGGCAAGTCGGGCTACCAGGTCTTCCCGACCACCCAGGTCGAGCCCGGCGGCGGGCTCGTCGAGCAGCAGCAGCTCCGGGTCGGTCATCAGGGCACGGGCGATCTGCACCCGCTTGCGCTCACCCTCGGAGAGGGTGCCGTAGCGGCGTTCGGCGAGGCCACCGACGCCGAGCTGACTCAGCAGTGCCCGCGCCCGTGCCTCGTCGCCACGGTCGTAGTTCTCCCGCCAGCGGCCGACCACCGACCAGGCGGCGGTCACCACCACGTCGCTGACCCGCTCGTCGGCGGGCAGCCGCTCGGCGATCGCGGCGGTGGTGAGCCCGATCCGGGTACGCAGCTCGTTGACGTCGGTGCGGCCGATCCGCTCGCCGAGCACGTGCGCGACACCCGTGGTGGGGTGCAGCCGACCGGCGGCGAGGTTGAGCAGCGTGGTCTTGCCGGCGCCGTTGGAGCCGAGCACCACCCACCGCTCGTCCAGTTCGACGCGCCACGTCAGGTCCTGTAGGAGGGCGGTGCCAGAGCGGCGTACGCCGACGCCGTCGAGGCTGACCACCAGATCCGGGTCCACGAAAGCGGCGGCAGGCGCGGCGCCGGCAGCGCCGGGGATCAGGTCACCAGTCACCACACCATCCAACCACGCAGCGCCGGGGTACCCCCCATGGGCGGCACCTCAGCCATAGGGTGAAGCGCCGTGTCATTGATCACCAAGCCCGGAGGACGGCCCATGCCCCGCCGACGTACGGAGCCACGCAGATGAGCGCGGTCATCGAGATCGAGGGTCTGCGCAAGACCTTCCGTAGCCTGCGCAGCGGCCGACGGGTCGCGGTGGACGGGTTCGACCTGCTGGTCGAGGCGGGCCAGGTCCACGGCTTCCTGGGCCCCAACGGCTCGGGCAAGACCACCACCCTGCGGGCCCTGCTCGGGCTGGTGAGCGCCGACAGCGGCCGGATGACAGTGCTCGGCGAACCATCGCCGGAACTGCTGCCCCGGGTGGCGGGCCAGGTCGGCGCCATCGTGGAGAGCCCGCAGTTCTTCGGCAACTTCACCGGCTACCGGACGCTGCGGTTGTTGGCCCGCGCCGGTGGTGTGCCGGTCTCGCGGGTGGACGAGGTGCTGGATCTGGTGGGCCTGCACGACCGGGGCGATGAGCGGGTGAAGGGCTACTCGCTGGGCATGAAGCAGCGTCTGGCGGTGGCGTCCGCGCTGTTGAAGGACCCGCGTCTGCTCATCCTGGACGAGCCGGCGAACGGGCTGGACCCGGCGGGCATCCGGGAGATGCGGGACCTGATGCGGTCGCTGGCGGCCAACGGGGTGACAGTGCTGGTGTCCAGTCACATCCTGGGCGAGATCCAGCTGATCTGTGACCACGTCACGATCATCTCTCGGGGGCGGCGGGTCGCGACCGGTCGGGTGGACGAGGTGCTGGCGGGCCACGACCGACACGAGTTCCTGGTCCGGGTGGCCGAGCCGGAGCGGGCCGTCGAGCTGCTGCACGCGGCCGAACTGACGGCGGTGGTGGACGGC
Source organism: Micromonospora sp. NPDC048843 (assembly GCF_040649965.1). Classification (NCBI taxonomy): domain Bacteria; kingdom Bacillati; phylum Actinomycetota; class Actinomycetes; order Micromonosporales; family Micromonosporaceae; genus Micromonospora; species Micromonospora sp. NPDC048843. Next base: position 6,098 of record NZ_JBEZGJ010000230.1, on the reverse strand, counting down.
GAGGCGTTGGTGGTGAGCGGGGTGAGCGACCCGACGGCGATCAGCCAGGTGCTCGGTGAGCAGGGTCTGTGGGTGGGCGAGCTGACGCCGCTGCGGCCGGATCTGGAGAGCGTCTTCCTGGAGCTGACCGGCGCGTACGAGCATCCGTCGGTGCCCCGGCAGGGCGGCGACTCGTCGCTGCCGCAGGGCGAAGCTGTGATCGATCTCGATCGGGGAGTGGACGCGTGAACCTGGTGCGTGCCGAGTTGGAGCGACTGTCCGCGCGTCGCTTCGTGCAGCTCATGCTCGTCCTGTTGGTGTTGGCGTTCGCCGTCACGGCGGCGACCACGCTGGCCGGTTCCCACAAACCGAGCGTCAGTGAGCTGAACTCGGCGCGGGCGCAGGCCGCCGAGGCGCGGCGTGACCTGGAGGCCACCCACCAGGAGTGCCTGGACCGCAAGGACGGCACCCTGCAGTCCGACACGGACAGGTACTTCCCCAGCGACTGCTCGGAGATCGACCCGATCCGGCAGGACCGGCTGCCGATCGCCGCCGATTTTCTGCCGGGTGTGTTCACCTTCGCCGAGCAGGCGCAGCCACTGCTGTACTTCCTCATCGCGTTCCTGGTCCTGTTCGGGTTCCTGGTCGGCGCCTCCTACATCGGCGCGGACCTGACCTCGGGCGGTGTGGTGAACCTGCTGCTCTGGCGACCGCGACGGATGACGGTGCTTGCGGCCAAGTTGGGCACCCTGCTCGGCACGGTGCTGGTCCTGGCCGTGCTGGCGTCGGTGGCCTACCTCGCCACGTTCTGGGTGATCGGGCAGACCGCCGGGCTGCCGGGCCGGCTGGACGGCGCCTTCTGGAGTGAGCTCGGCACGGTGCACGGCCGTGGCCTGGTGCTGGTGCTGCTGGCCTCCGCCCTGGGCTTCGCGATGGCCACGCTGGGTCGGCACACGTCGGCGGCGCTCGGCGCGTTCGCCGCGTACGCGGTGGTCTGGGAGTTGGGCGCCCGGCTGGTCCTGGAGATCGTCGACGCGCGGAAGTCGGACCTGTTCATGCTCTCCAGCCACATCGGGGCGTGGCTCAACGGCGAGGCGCGGTTCTATGACGAGCAGCTCTGCCGGGGCAGTACCGACTACCCCTACTGCGAGGGGTTCTACACGGTGACCTGGCTGCCGGCGCTGTTGGTGCTGCTGGCGATCACGGGCGGGCTGACCGCGGCGGCGTTCGCCGTGTTCCGTCGCCGTGACCTGATCTGAATCGAGGCCGTCGGGTCGCCCCACCGCGGGCGGCCCGACGGAACGGCCAAGCCGGCGCCCGGCAAGAGCTTGCAAGCTATGGGCGCACGGTGAAATATTCCTTCACATGACCGCCGCAGCGGGCTCAGCCGACGGTGGAGCCGAACACCTCGTCGCGCACGGCGTCCAGGGCGGTGCGCAGCGCACCGTGCAGGATCGGCTCCTCGGTCAACCCGGTCGGCACCACCCGCGGCTGGACCAGGGTGATCGCCGCGACCTCCTGCTGCACCCGGTCGGCGAGCGCCGCGCCACCGGCCTGGCCGACCTCGCCGGCGAGCACTACCAGCGGTGGGTCCAGCACCACGCAGGTGCTGGCCACGCCGAGCGCGAGCCGACGGGCGAGTTCGTCGAGCATCGGGCCGCCGTCAGCGCCGGCCGCGACGGCAGCGCGGACCGCCTCGGCCGCGTCGGCGTCCGGGTAGCCGTGCTCGCGGGCCACAGCGCGCACCGAGTCCGCACCGATCAGCTGCTGGAAAGCCGGCTTGGCGCGACGGGACACGTCACGCGGGATGGGCGCGCCGGGCACCGGCAGATAGCCGATCTCGCCGGCGGCGCCGCTGCTGCCGTGGTGCAACCGCCCGCCCAGCATGATCGCGAGGCCGACGCCGGCGCCCACCCAGACCAGCACGAAGTCCGACAGCCCCTGCGCCGCGCCGGACTGCGCCTCGGCCACCGCGGCCAGGTTGACGTCGTTCTCGAAGACAACCGGCGTGTGCAGGTCGTCCCGCAGCGCGGCGAGCAGACCGCTGTGCCAGCGCGGCAGGTTGAAGGCGAAGGTGATGTCGCCGGTGCCGGGGTCGACCAGGCCCGGCGTGCCGAGCACGATCCGTCGTACGCTGCTCAGCTGCGCCTGGGCGCTGCTCGCCGCCTGCACGACGGCGTTGTGCACCACGCCCACCGGGTCGTCGGTGTCCCGGGTCGACTGTTCCACCCGGCCGATGACCGCACCGGTGATGTCGGCGCACGCCGCCACCACCCGGTCCGGCCCGACGTCCACGCCGACCACGTGCGCGCTGCCCGGGCGGACGGCATAGAGCTGGGCGTTCGGCCCTCTCCCGCCGGCCTGCTCGCCGACCCGCGCGACGAGGCCGCGCTCCTCCAGCCGCTCGACAAGTTGCGATGCGGTGACCTTGGACAGCCCGGTCAGCTCGCCGAGTCGAGCTCGGGTCAGCGGGCCGCGTTCGAGGAGCAGCTCCAGCGCGGCACGGTCGTTGAGCGCCCGCAACAGACGGGGGGTGCCGGGCAGCCGGGTCGCACTCATGACACGTCCTCTAGTTTTAGTAAACTTTGCTAACTGTAAACCAACCTGCGAACGGGTAGCCGTAGCGTAACGGCCACTCGACGGTGGGACGCTCCGCCGAGTCGGCAGGGCCAAGACCACCACCGGTACGACGTTTCGTACCCGCGGGGGCACCGAAGGGGGAAGCACGTGGGGTTGGATCCAGGACTGCGCCGGCTCGCGCTGGGCACGCTGCTGGCCGCGTACGCGGGACCGGTCCCGCCGGACTGGGCGGTCGACCTGCTGGCCGACGGGCTGGCCGGGCACACCCTGTTCGGCACCAACGTGCACGACCCCGCGCAGGTGGCGGCGAGCACCGCCGCGCTGCGCGCCGGTCGGCCGGACGCGCTGATCGCGATCGACGAGGAGGGTGGCGACGTGACCCGGCTGGCGCACGCCACCGGCAGCCCGTACCCCGGTAACGCCGCCCTGGGCGCGATCGGCGACGTGGCTCTCACCCGACGGGTCTACCAGTCGATCGGCGCCGAACTGGCAGCGCTCGGCATCACCGTCAACCTCGCCCCCACTGTCGACGTCAACACCGCCGACGACAACCCGGTGATCGGCACCCGGTCCTTCGGCGCGGACCCGGTGCGGGTGGCCGCCCACTCGGCCGCCGCCGTGGCCGGGTTGCAGGCCGTCGGCGTGGCCGCCTGCGCCAAGCACTTCCCCGGGCACGGCGCCACAGTCACCGACTCCCACCACGAACTGCCCACTGTGGATGCCCCGTTGAGCCTGCTCCGCCAGCGGGACCTACCGCCGTTCGCGGCCATCGTCGCCGCCGGGGCGCGGGCCGTGATGACAGCGCACATCCGGGTGCCGGCGCTCACCGGCGCCGACCCGGCCACCTTCAGCCGAGCCGTCCTGGTCGACCTGCTGCGCACCGAGTACGGCTTCACCGGCACCGTCATCACCGACGCGCTGGAGATGAAGGGTGCCGCAGTGGCCGCCGGCGGGGTCGGGCCAGCTGCGGTCCGGGCCCTGAGCGCCGGTGCCGACCTGCTCTGCATCGGCGCGACTGTCGACGCTGAGCTGGTCGAGCGGGTGGCCGCCGAGATCGTCGACGCGCTCGCCGACGGCCGGCTGGCAAGGGCACGGGTCGAGGAGGCGGCCGGCCGCGCCGCCGATCTCGCCGCCTGGACCCGGGCCGCCGGCGGGTCGCCGACCACCAGCGACACCGAACTGGGGTACGCGGCAGCGCGTCGAGCGGTCCGGGTGGAGGGTGTGCTCAGCGGCTTGGACCAGCCACTGGTGGTGCAACTGCACACCGAGTCGACGATCGCCGAGGGTCGGGTGCCGTGGGGTCTCGGTCCGCACCTGCACGGGGTGCCGGAGATGCGGGTGATCGCCGCCGAGACCGACCCGGCCACACTGCGCGGATTGGCGGGCGACCGTCCCATCGTGCTGGTCGGACGACACCTGCACCGACTGCCCGGCGGCCCGGCACTGATCGCCGACCTGGCGGCCCAGCACCCGGTGACAGTGGTGGAGATGGGCTGGCCGGCACAGTGGCGGCCAGCGGGTGTCCGCGCCTTCGTCATCACCTACGGCGCGAGCCACGCCAACGGTCGCGCGGCGGCCGAGGTGCTCGGCCTGACCGGCTGAGCCACAGCGTTCTCCGGCCGGGCTGAGACGCTCGGCCGGATGTCACGCTCCAGCGCCGCGACGGAGTGTCCACAGTCACTGGTCGCCACTTCTTGAACATGTTCAACAACGGCCCTAGTCTGATGACGTCGGTAGTTGAACACGTTCAAGAAGGGCGTCCACATGGACATCAAGGTCTGGATGTACGTGATCTACCTCGCGGTCAGCGTCGGCCTGACCATCTGGGTGGCTCGAGCGCTGTCCCGCAACGGGCTGGTCTTCCTGGAGGAGGTGTTCGCCGAGAAGCGACTCGCCCAAGCGGTCAACAGCCTCCTCGTGGTCGGCTTCTACCTGCTCAACCTCGGCTACGTCACCGTGGCGATGAAGCACTCCGACCCGGTGGGTTCGACAAGCCAGGCCATGGAGGAACTGTCACTCAAGATCGGCTTGGTGCTGCTCGTGCTCGGCGCGCTGCACTTCTTCAACGTCTTCGCACTCGGCCGCTACCGCCGAAACCGACTCCGCCAGCTCGCCACTCATCCCCCGATCGCCCCGATCGGCCGGCTCCCCATGCAATCCACCCCAGCCGGACCGCAGCTGGTCGGCGCGTACCCGGGCGGACCCCAGCCGACCGGCGCGCACCCGGCTGGCCCGCACCCGGCTGGCCCGCACCCGGCCGGCCCGCACCCGGCCGGCCCGCAGCCGGGCGTCGGCCCGAACCCACCGACCCGATGACAGCGCCCCGGACCGGTGGCGTCGGTCGGCTCCCGGATCCCACCGCTCACCCCGGCGGTGGGATCCGGGGGTTCACAGTCCTGTTCGACGCGGCCTGCCCGATCTGCCGCGCCGCCCACCGCTGGTTGTCGTCCCGCGCCCAGCTCGTACCCCTGGAGTTCGTGCCGGCCGGTTCCGCCGAGGCCCGGCGGCGCTTCCCCGGCCTGGACCACGACGCGACGCTGCGCGACCTCACAGTGATCGCCGACACCGGCGAGGTGTACGCGGGCGACGGCGCCTGGTTCGCCTGCCTCTGGGCGCTGACCGATCATCGGTCCACTGCCGAGCGGCTGGCCCGACCGCACCTGCTGCCCCTCGCCCGGCAGACGGTGGCCGCCGCCTCGGCGATCCGGGAGCGGATCCGCGACCCGTGGGCCGAGCCGACCGACGAACCGGCGGGATACGGTGACCCCGATGACCGAACAGCCTGCGCAGACGACCACTGCGGGTGACCCAGCCACCGCCCGAGGCGAGCAGACCCGGCAGCTGATCCGGGACACCGCGATGCGGCTGTTCCGCGAACGCGGGTACGCCCAGACCACCATGCGGGCGATCGCGCAGGAGGCCGGCGTGGCGGTCGGCAACGCCTACTACTACTTCGGCTCCAAGGACCACCTGATTCAGGAGTTCTACGCCCAGTCCCAGGTCGAGCACCGGGCCGCCGCGCAGCCGGTGCTCGACCGGGAGGAGGCGTTCGGTCCCCGGCTCGCCGGAGTGCTGCACGCGGGGATCGACGTGTTGACGCCCTCACACGGATTCGCGGCGACCTTCTTCAAGACCGCCGCGGAGCCCACCTCTCCGCTCAGCCCCTTCTCCGCGGAGTCCTCCGGTCCCCGACAGGCGGCCATCGACCTCTTCGGCGAGGTGTTGACCGGCTCGACGGCAAAGGTCGACGCCGAGCTCCGTCCGCAGCTGCCAGAGCTGCTCTGGCTCGCGTACATGGGCGTGATCCTGTACTGGGTGCACGACCGATCGCCCGGCCAGACCAAGACCCGCCAGCTCATCGACGGGGCCGTACCACTGATCGACCGGCTCGTGGCGCTGTCCCGGCTCCGGGTCCTGCGGCCGGTGACCCGACAGGTGCTCGACTCGGGGCGCAGGTCGCGCCGCTCCAGCGACGTACGGCGCAGCGTCGTGGGGCCGGTCGCCTGCCACCCGGTGGTCGTCCGCATCGGTGAACTCCT
>NZ_JBEZGJ010000229.1:0-9221 GCF_040649965.1 Micromonospora sp. NPDC048843 | reverse complement strand
GGCCCGCCGGCGGGAGCGGGCGGCGGCGGGCTGCGAGCGGCGGCGGGCTGCGAGCGGCGGCGGGCGGAGCGGGCGGCAGGGTGCGAGCGGCGGCGGCGGGCGGGCGGCGGACGGCCGGGGTGGGAGCGGGTGGCAGGGCCGAGACCACACAGCATTGGTACGGAGTATGTGTTGCTGGCCCATGTGCCGGGGAGCACACAGCTCGTAACTTCTTGCGCCATGACGGCAGAACCCGTGGTGGTCCCCCACGTCGTGCAGGTCGACCTCTCCGGTCGGACCGCCCTGGTGACAGGGGGCGGCGGCGGTATCGGGCGGGCGTGTGCCCTGCGGCTGGGCGCGGCCGGCGCCAAGGTGCTCGTGGTGGACCGCAACTTGGAGGCGGCCAAGGCGGTGGCCGCCGAGGTCGGTGGCCGGGCCGAGGGCGTGGACCTGTCCGACGCCGCGGCGGTGGATTCACTCGACGTGGACGTGGACATCGTGGTGAACAACGCCGGGCTCCAGCACGTCGCGCCGTTGCAGGACTTTCCCGTCGAGCGGTTCGAGTACATCCAGCGGGTGATGGTGGAGGCGCCGTTCCTGCTGATCCGCCGGGCGCTGCCGCACATGTACGACCGGGGCTGGGGGCGGATCGTCAACATCTCGTCGGTGCACGGGTTGCGTGCCTCGCCGTACAAGGCGGCCTACGTCTCGGCCAAGCACGCCCTGGAGGGGTTGTCGAAGGTGGTCGCGCTGGAGGGCGCGGCGCACGGGGTCACCGCCAACTGCATCAACCCGGCGTACGTGCGTACCGCGCTGGTGGAGAGCCAGATCGCCGACCAGGCTGCCAGTCACGGCATCGACGAGGCCGAGGTGATCGAGAAGATCATGCTGGCGCGGGCCGCGATCAAACGGTTGATCGAGCCGGAGGAGGTGGCCGAGCTGCTGGCGTACCTCTGCTCGCCGCCGGCGGCGTTCATCACCGGGGCGTCGATCGCCCTCGACGGGGGCTGGACGGCCAACTAGTGGGGCTGAGCACAATGTCGACCATGTCTTCGCCGGTGGAGTTCCTGGAGCTGCTCGCCCGAGAGGCCGCGACGGTCGAGTTCGAGGGACCGCTGGTGGCCGCACGGGCCGCCGGGCTGCCGCCGGACCGGCTGGCCGAGCTGGAGCAGGCCAAGTCGGTGGCGTTGCGGGTCCGCGCGCTGCTGGAGCGTCGCCGCCGCCGGGAGAGCGAGCTGTCCGGCCTGTACGACACGGTCAGCGACCTGGCGGGGCTGCGCGATCTGGACGACGTGTTGCGGGCGATCGTGCACCGGGCCCGTCACCTGCTGGGCGCGGACGTGGCGTACATGACGCTCAACGACGACGAACGTGGCGACACCTACATGCGGGTGACCGACGGGTCGGTCTCGGCCCGTTTCCAGCGGCTGCGCCTGCCGATGGGCGCCGGTCTCGGTGGCCTGGTGGCCCAGTCCGGCGCCCCGTACGTCACCGCCAACTACGGCGAGGACGCGCGCTTCCACCACACCGGTGAGATCGACGCCGGGGTGGGCGAGGAGGGTCTGGTGGCGATCCTGGGGGTGCCGCTGCGGCTCGGCTCGACCTCGATCGGGGTGCTGTACGCGGCCAACCGTTCGGCGCGGCCGTTCGTCCGGGAGGAGGTGGCGCTGTTGGTGTCGCTGGCCGCGCACGCCGCGGTGGCGATCGACACCGCCCGGCTGTTGACCGAGACCCGTTCGGCGTTGGCCGAGTTGTCGGCGGCGAACACCACCATCCGGGCGCACAGCAGCTCGGTGGAGCGGGCCGCGGCGGCACACGACCGGATGACGGCGCTGGTGCTTCGCGGCGGCGGCGTGGAGGACGTGGCGGCTGCGGTGACCGAGGTGCTGGGCGGCGCGCTGCTGGCACTGGACGCCGAGGGCCGCCTGCTGGCCCGGGTGGGTGAGATCGAGGAGCCGGACCGCGCGGACATCGTCGAGGCGGTGGCCGCGTCCCGGACCGAGGGGCGCAGCGTACGCCGGGGTCCGCTCTGGTACGCGGCGGTGGTGGCCGGCGCGGAGAACCTGGGTGCCCTGGTGCTGCGCCCGGACGACGAGTTGGTCGACGCCGACCAGCGCATCCTGGAGCGGGCCGCGTTGGTGACGGCGCTGCTGCTGCTGTTCCGCCGGACGGTCGCGGAGGCGGAGGGGCGGGTGCGTGGCGAGTTGCTGGACGACCTGATCGCCCGCCCGCTGCGTGACACCGACGCGCTGCGCAGTCGGGCCCGTCGGCTCGGGGTGGACCTGGACGCGCCGCACGTGCTGGTGGCGGTGGGCGACGACGCGATCGCCGCGACCGGCTCGGCTCGGCAGCGGGTGCTCTCCTGGGCCACCACGTACGCGTCGGCGCGCGGCGGGCTCGCCGCGGCGCGCGACGGCCGGGTGGTGCTGATGTTGCCGGGGTTGGACGCGGGCGGCAGCGCCCGCGCGGTGGCTCGGGACCTGTCCCGGGTGACCGGTCGACCGGTGACCGCCGGGGCGAGTGGCCCGTCGAACACGCCGGCGGCGCTGGCCGGGACGTTCCAGGAGGCGGACCGGTGCCTGACTGCCCTGGGTGCGCTGGGCCGTGCCGGGCAGGGCGCGAGCACAGTGGAGTTGGGCTTCGTCGGGTTGTTGCTGGGCACTGTCGGTGACCGGGGCGAGAAGGACGTGACCGAGTTCCTCAGCGCCACCGTCGGGCCGGTCCTCGACTACGACGCCCGGCGCGGCACGGCTCTGGTGAAGACGCTGGAGGCGTACTTCGGGGTGGGCGGCAGCCTGGCCCGGGCCGCCGAGCAACTGCACGTGCACGTCAACACGGTGACCCAGCGGTTGGAGCGGGTCGGGCAGTTGCTCGGCGTCGACTGGCAGCGGCCCGAGCGGGCGTTGGAGGTGCAGCTCGCGCTGCGCCTGCACCGACTGCGCGCACCGGCCGGCTGACCAGAACCGAGAAGCTGACCGGAGCCGGTCGGCGGCACGAACGCCGCCGACCGACACCAGCGCACACCACAGCCGCCGACCGGGCACCCGGCGTCAGCGGGCCTGGATGCCCTCCAGCACGGCGTCCACTACCCGTTCGGGCAGGGACTGCTCGTCCAAATCAGGGTTCCACTGGAGCACCCGCTGGATCAGCATCGGCCCGGTGAGCAGAGCCATCGTCACCTCGACGTCGATGTCGGAGCGGAGCACCCCCTCGTCGATGCCGCGCCGCAGCACCTCGCGCATCAACTGCCGGCGGGGCGAGATGATGTTCTGGTAGAGCTGGAACTGGTCGGCGCTGCGGTTCACGGCGGGTGCCAGGCAGGGCATGATCTTGGCCGCTCGCGGATCGACGTTCTTGCCGATCGCGCCGACCAGCAGCACCAGGTCGTCGCGGACGGAGTGGCCCGCCGGCTGGGCCAGGACTCCCTTGAGGCGGCGCAACGCGTCCAGCAGCAACGCGTCCTTGCCGGCCCAGCGGCGGTAGATGGTGGCCTTGCCGACCCCGGCGCGGGTGGCGATCGCCTCGATCGAGAGCGCCTCGATGGTGCTGCCCTCGGCGAGCAGGTCGAGGGTGGCCTCGATGATCGCCTCGTCGGCGCGGATGCTCCGCGGTCGACCGGGCGACCGCGGAGCATCGGCAGTGGACGTCATGTCCGCCATCCTCCCCGAACCTATGCCGTGCCGGCCAGCTCAGGCTCGGCGACCGGCGCCGCCGGGGCGACGCTCGTGTCCTCCTTGCCCGGCATCCAGCGCAGCACCACGATGATCCCGAGTGCGGCGATCACCGCGGAGAGCCCGGCCGCCCAGTGCATGGCGGTGACGAAGGCGTCGTTGGCCGCCGAGATCAGCGCCGGCGCCGCCGGCCCGAGCTGGCCCGCCGCCGCGTACGCCCCGGAGATCGACTCGTTGGCCGCGTCCTGGGCCTGCGTGGGCAGACCGGTCAGCGCGTCACCGATGTCGCTGCGGTAGACGGCGGAGAGCACCGAGCCGAGGATGGCCACGCCGAGCGCGCCGGCCACCTGGCGGATGGTGTTGCTGACCGCGGAGCCGACCCCGGCCTTCTCCCTGGGCAGCGCCGACATGATCGACTCGGTGGCCGGCGGCATGATGTTGGCCATCCCGGCGCCCTGGATGAGGAAGACGAGCAGCACGATCCAGATCGGGGTGGAGGCGCCGATGAAGACGAACGCGCCGAGTGACACCACTGTCAGCACCAACCCGACGGTGGCGACGGCCTTGCCACCGTAGCGACGGACCATCGCGGCGCTGCGCGGCGCGAAGACCAACTGGGCGCCGGCGAAGGGCAGGAAGAGCAGACCGGTCTGCAACGGGCTGTAGTCGCGCACCAGTTGCAGGTAGAACGAGCCGAAGAACATCGAGCCCATCGCGGCGAAGAACACCAGGCCGACGATGGCGACCGGCGCGGCGAACCGGGGCACCTTGAACAGTCGGACGTCCAGCGACGGGTGGTCGCTGCGCCGCTCGTGCTGGACGAACCAGGCCAGCACCGCGACGCCGAGCAGGATCGAGCCCCAGGCCACCGGGCGGCCGAAGCCGTGCTCGCCGCCGTCGATGATGCCGTAGGAGAGGGCGACCAGGCCGACCACGGAGAGCAGCACGCCGAGCACGTCGATCCGGCCGGGCCGCGGGTCACGCGATTCGGGGACCAGCAGCGCGACCAGGACCACGCCGGCGACGACCACCGGCACGTTGATCAGGAAGACCGAGCCCCACCAGAAGTGCTCCAGCAGCGCGCCGCCGAGGATCGGGCCGATCGCCACGGCGAGACCGACAGCGCCGGCCCAGACCCCGATGGCCCGACCACGCTCGCGCGGGTCGAAGACGTTGGAGATGATCGACAAGGTCACCGGCATGATGGCCGCGCCGCCGACCCCCATCAGGGCGCGGGCCGCGATGAGCTGTCCGGGGCTCTGGGCGTACGCGGAGAGCAGCGACGCCAGGCCGAACAGAACCAGACCGATCATCAGGAAGCGCTTACGGCCGGCGCGGTCGCCGAGCACTCCGAAGGTGAACAGCAACCCGGCGAAGACGAGCGTGTAGGAGTTGATGGACCACTCCAGCTCGCCCTGGCTGGCGCCGAGGCCGTGCACCGGGTCGGCCAGGGTGCGCAGGGCGACGTTGAGGATCGTGTTGTCGAGGACGACCACGAGGAGGCTGATCACCAGCACCCCCAGGATCGCCCACCGCCTCGGGTGTCCGGTGTTGTTGTGCAGCTCCATGCCTTGCTTTCCCCCCACGCTGATCACCCGCGACGAAATACGATACGGGTCAGACTCGTAACGCGGATCAGCCTACGACGGGTATTAACGATACGGCACCGATCCGTATCGTATGTGGTGGGCATCACGGCCGGGCACGACCGCCAGGCAGGCGTCGACGGCCTCCGTCAACGTCCCGAGACGGACCGCCGGACGGCCGAGCGGCTCGATCCAGCCCGGCCCCGCGCCGTACACCCGCAGGAGCGGAAAGTCCCGGGCGAAGCGCACCAGGCGGTACGCGCGGCCGGTGAGCGGCGTCTGCGACCACAGCACGACGGTGCGCGGACGGGCGCGGTACACCGCGCTGGTGAGCGCGGACCAGGGCAACGCGGGGCCGAGGTTCAGACAGCCGCGGCCCTGCTCGCGCAGCGCGGCGGCGAGCGCCAGCAGACCCAGGCTGTGCGCCTCCTTCTCGGCGCCGGCCAGCAGGACCCCGCCGGTGGGCAGTGACCGGCCCGGCTCCCGGCGATACGCGTCGAACCCGACCCGGACGCCCTCGAAGAGGGCGTGCTCGATGACGATCTCGGCGGCGGTACGCCCCGACAGCCGGGCCAGCAGCGGACGGCAGACCTGCTCCCAGAGCGCCGGCACGCCCCACGCCTCGACCAACTCCAGCACCAGCGTCGCGACGCCGTTGGCGTCCAGGTCCTCGGCCGCCAGCGAAACCTGCTTGTGCGCGATCTCCACGGCCTCCGCCGGCATCGGATCGGTCAGCACCAGACGTACCCCCGGGTAGACGTTCTCTACCCGGGGGTTCGCTCGGAGGGCGCGTGGCGGATGCGCCGTCGTGTGAATTTCAGCGGCGGCGGGCCGCCAGCCGGTGGGCCAGCGCGGCGACGCTGCCCCAGATGCCGCGTCGGAACAGCACCACGACGAGGACGAAGATGCCGCCGGTCACCAGGCCGATCGCCTCGAACCCGGAGAACGACAGCCAGTCCTCCAGCCGGACCACGAGGGCGGCGCCGAGCACCCCACCCCAGAGGGTGCCGATCCCGCCGAGCACCACCACGATGACCGCCTTGCCGGAGGTGGTCCAGTGCAGCACGTCCAGCGAGACGAACCGGTGGCCGACAGCGAACAACCCGCCACCGAGACCAGCGATGAACCCGGAGAGCACGAACGCGGTGAGCTTGTAGCGGTGCACCGGGTAGCCCAGCGCCCGCGCCCGCGCCGGGTTGTCCCGGATGCCGACCAGCACCCGACCGAACGGTGAGTGCACGATCCGCCAGGCGGCGGCGAGCCCGAGCAGCACGATCGGCAGGATCGCGTAGTAGAAGAAGTAGTCGTCGGTGAGGTCGACGCCGAACAGCTCCCGGGGCACCCCCTGGAGGCCGTTCTCGCCCTGCGTCACCGAGCGCCACTCGTTGGCGACGTAGTAGACCATCTGCGCGAAGGCCAGGGTCACCATGGCGAAGTAGATGCCGGTCCGCTTGACCGCCAGGTACCCGATCGGCACCGCCAGCACTGCCGCGGCGAGGGCCCCGGCCAGCACCGCGAGGGGAAACGGCAGGCCGGCGTGGATGGCCACCAGCCCGGTGACGTACGCGGAGGTGCCCCAGAACGCGGCGTGCCCGAAGGACATCAGCCCGGTGAAGCCGAGCAGCAGGTCCACCGCCACGGCGAACAGCGCCCAGCAGAGGATGTCCACAGCGACCGCCGGGTAGAGGCCGTTGGGCAGCCACGCCGCGACGGCCAGGCCGACGGCGAGCAGCGCGTACCGGACCCAGCCGGGGGCCCGGGCCACGGCGATCAGCCCGGACGGTGGCGTCGAGCGGGACGCGTCGGTGGGAGTGTCCACTGTGTTTGTCATGCGGGGGCCTCCTCCCGACCGAACAGGCCGGCCGGGCGCCAGAGCAGCACGCCGGCCATCACCACGAAGACGATCGTCTGCGAGACGAGCGGGAAGTTGGAGAGGTACGCCTCACCCCACGCCTGCACGAGTCCGATGCCGAAGCCGGCGGCGACCGACCCGAAGATCGAGCCCAGCCCGCCGATCACCACCACCGCGAACACCACGATGATCAGGTCGGCGCCCATCAGCGGGTTGACCGCGCGCATCGGCGCGGCCAGCACACCGGCGAGGCCGGCCAGCCCGATGCCGAAGCCGAAGACAGGGGTCACCCACCGCCCGACGTCGATGCCGAAGGCACGGGTCAGGTCCGGCCGTTCGGTGGCCGCACGGACCACCATGCCGATCCGGGTCCGGGTCAGCACCCACCACACCGCGACGCAGAGCAGCACCGCGAAGCCGAGGATGAACACCCGGTACGTCGGGAAGTCGAACAGCCCGAAGTCCACCGACCCGCTCAACAGCGACGGCGTCTCGTACGGGCTGGACTGCACGCCGTAGCGCAGCTTCACCAGGTCCTGGAGGATCAGCGTCAGACCGAAGGTGAGCAGGAAGTTGTAGAGCGGGTCCAGTTTGGTCAGCCGGTGGATGACCGCGCGTTCCAGTGCCATGCCCAGCAGACCCAACCCCACCGGCATGATCACCAGGGCGGCCCAGAACGGCACACCCGCCTCGCTGAGCAGCACGTACGCCCCGAACGCGCCGAGCATGTAGAACGCGCCGTGGGCGAAGTTGACGACTCGCAGCATGCCGAAGATGACAGCGAGCCCGAGGGCGAGCAGGGCGTAGAACGCCCCACTCACCAACCCGTTGAACGTGTTCTGCGCGAATGCGCTCACAGCGTCACACCCGTTCGCGACTGCGGGGCTCGCACAACCGGCTCACTCCTCGCGCTCACAGCTTGCAGTCCGCCGAGGGCGCGCGGAACGCCTCCGCGGCGGGGATCGTCTTGAGCACCTTCACGTAGTCCCACGGCTCGGCGACCTCGGACTGCGGCTTCACCTGGGCCAGGTACGCGTCGTGCACCACCCGGTGGTCCTCGGCGCGGATCTTGCCGTTGCGCAGGAAGACGTCCTCGACAGTCTTGCCCTCCAGGCCCTTGACCACTGCGTCCGCGTCGTCGGTGCCGGCGGCCTGCACCGCCTCCAGGTACTGCAACGCCGCGGAGTAGTTGGCGGCGTGCGCGAAGGTCGGGCGGGTGCCGGCCTTCTGCTGGAAGCGGTCGGCGAACTCCCGGTTCTTCGCGTCGAAGTTCCAGTACCAGGCGTCGGTGTACGTGGTGCCGGCCAGCGCCGCCGGGGTGAGCGAGTGGATGTCGGTGAGGAACATCAGCCCCACCGCCAGGCCGACGCCCTTGTCCCGCAGCTTGAACTCGTTGTACTGCTTCACCACGTTGACCAGCTCCGCGCCGGCCTGCATGGCGCCCAGCACGTCCGGCTTCGGGTTCAGGTTGGGCGCCTTGAGCAGGAAGGTGGAGAAGTCACCACTGGTGTTCGGGAACGGCGCCCCGTCCCTGCCGACGACAGTGCCGCCGGCCGCCGTGATCGCTGCGGAGAAGCTCTTCTCCATGTCCTGACCGAAGGCGTAGTTCGGGTAGAGGATGTACCAGTTCTTGCCGATCTGCTCGGTGGTGGTCCTCCCGGTGCCGTTGGCCAGCATGTAGGTGTCGTACGCGTAGTGGAAGGTGTACTTGTTGCAGCTCTTGCCGGTCAGGTCGGTGGTCGCCGCCCCGATGTTGAAGTAGAGCTTCTTCTTCTCCTTCGCCACGTCGGCGACCTTCAGCGCGGCCGACGAGGTGGGCACGTCCAGGATCAGGTCGACGCCCTTGCGGTCGTACATCTCCTGGGCCTTGGAGTTGGCCACGTCCGGCTTGTTCTGGTGGTCGGCGGTCTCCACAGTGATGTCGGTGGTCACCGCCTTGTCGCCGTACTTCGCTGTGAAGTCGGCGATGGCCATCTCCACCGCCGCCACCGAGTTCTTTCCGGACAACTCCGAGTACGCCCCGGACTGGTCGTTGAGCACGCCCAGCACGATCTTGTCGCCGGTCAGCTTCTGGTCGCCACTCGACTGGGGGCCACCGCCGCCGCACCCGGCGGCCAGCACCACCACGGCCGA
>NZ_JBEZGJ010000228.1:0-9342 GCF_040649965.1 Micromonospora sp. NPDC048843 | reverse complement strand
GCCGGGAGCTGCTCGCTCCCGGCCGCACCCCAATTTTCTCTCCAGACGTGATGGAGCGTCCCTCCCTTGGACTTCAATGGACTGTTCTCCAACTTCGGGGAACTCACCACGACCGGCCTGACCCAGGGCGCGATCTACGCCCTGGTCGCGCTCGGCTACACGCTGGTCTACGGCGTGCTGAGACTCATCAACTTCGCTCACTCAGAGGTCTTCATCGCCGGCGCGTTCGCGGCGATCTGGACCTGGAACGGCTTTGGACTCGACCAGAACTCGCAGGTCAGCGGAATTGGATCGATCCTGTTCTACCTGCTGGTGGCGATGATCGTCGCCGCCATCGCCTCGGCGGGCACCGCGACGGTGATCGAGCGGGTGGCGTACCGGCCGTTGCGTAAGCGCAACGCTCCGCCGCTGGCCTTCCTGATCACCGCGATCGGTGCCTCGATCGCGATCTCCGAGGCCTTCGGCATCTGGACCCGCCGACTGCCGGAGGGCGCGCCCAGCCTGGTGAGCAGCAAACCGCTGTTCCACCTCTTCGGCGTGCCGATCGACTCGATCCAGCTGCTGACGATTGGCGCGGCGCTGCTGATGATGGTCCTGCTGGACCTCTTCATCAACCGCAGCCGTACCGGCCGGGGCATCCGGGCCGTGGCCCAGGACGCCAACACCGCCGCGCTGATGGGCGTGAACAAGGACCGGATCATCCTGATGGTCTTCATCACCGGTGGTGCGATGGCCGGCGTGGCCGGTCTGCTCTACGACGTGCGGATCCAGACCCTGACCTACAGCGTCGGCTTCCTGCTGGGGCTCAAGGCCTTCACCGCCGCGGTGCTGGGTGGTATCGGCAACCTGCGCGGCGCGCTGATCGGTGGCCTGCTGCTGGGCGTGGTGGAGAACTACGCCGCTGGTCTGTTCGGCAGTCAGTGGAAGGACTTCGCCGCCTTCGCGGTGTTGGTGGTGCTGCTGATGTTCCGGCCGACGGGTCTGCTGGGCGAATCGCTGGGGAGGGCACGGGCATGACGACCGTCCTGGAGAGGGTGCGCTCTGGCCGCGAGGCGGCCGGAGAACGGTGGCGCGGCGCGCCACGCTGGGTGCGTTGGGCGTTGCTGGTCGCGGTGATCGCGTTCTTCTACGCGCTGCCGAACAGGGAGTTCTACCAGTATCTCGGGCCGATCCCGACCCCTGGTGCGAACTTCACGCAGGTGCTGTTCACCGTCTCGATCTACGTGCTGCTGGCCGTCGGGTTGAACATCGTTGTCGGTTTCGCCGGCCTGCTCGACCTGGGCTACTTCGGCTTCTTCGCCGTCGGGGCGTACACGGTCGCGGTGCTGACCTCGCCGAGCAGCAACCTGAAGACGCTCTGGCCGTGGCTGCTCGTGGTGCCGCTGGCGATCGGGCTGACCATGCTCTCGGGTGTGATGCTCGGTACGCCGACGCTGCGTCTGCGTGGTGACTACCTGGCGATCGTGACGCTCGGCTTCGCCGAGATGATCCGGATCGCCGCGGTCAGCTCGGAGTTCCTCAAGGGTCAGCGGGGTTTCAACCAGATCCCGCACCCGCCCGGCAAGTACGCCGACGGCAAGCCGTTCTTCGGCGTGCTGGACGCCCGGCCGTACTACTGGCTGGTGCTCACGCTGATCATCCTGGTGGTGATCGGTGTGCGGAACCTGACGCACAGTCGGGTCGGTCGGGCCTGGATCTCGATCCGGGAGGACGAGGACGCCGCGCAGCTGATGGGTGTGCCGACGTTCAAGTTCAAGCTCTGGGCGTTCGCCTCGGGTGCCGCGATCGCCGGTCTGGCCGGCGCGCTGTTCGCGGGTAAGCAGAACTTCGTCAACTCGCAGAACTTCGAGCTGCTCAACTCGATCATCATCCTGGCGGCGGTGATCTTCGGTGGTTCGGGCAACATCGTCGGCGCGATCGTCGGTGGTGGCCTGGTGGCGTACATGATCGAGCGGTTCCGCGGCATCGAGCTGTTCGGCGTGGAGCTGTACGAGTACCGGTTCCTGATCTTCGGTCTGGTCCTCGTGGTGATGATGATCTTCCGGCCGGAGGGCCTGATTCCGAACCGACGACGGGCGGCGGAGTTCAAAGACCGTCGCAAGGAGGTGATCGTCGGTGAGTGACACCGATCAGACGCCGGCTGTTCCGGCGCAGGCCGGCGCGCCGGCGATGGAGGCGGTCCCCACTCGGGAGCCGCTGCTGGAGGTCGACAACGTCACGCTGCGCTTCGGCGGCGTGGTCGCGCTCGACAACGTCAACTTCACCCTCTACAAGGGGGAGATCCTCGGGCTGATCGGCCCGAACGGCGCTGGCAAGACCACCTGCTTCAACGCGATGACCGGCATTTACCAGCCCACCAAGGGTGAGATCCGGTTCCGTGGCGGCAAGATCAGTGGGAAGAAGCGCCACCAGATCACCCAGATGGGTATGGCCCGGACGTTCCAGAACATCCGCCTGTTCCCGGAGATGACCGCCCTGGAGAACGTCCAGGTCGGCGCGGACGCGCACCACAAGACCAGCGTGCTCTCCGCTCTGTTCCGGTTGCCTCGGCACCGGCGCGAGGAGCGTGAGGGACGGGAGAAGGCCGAGCGGCTGCTGGAGTTCGTCGGCATCCGGCACCGGCTGCACGAGTTCGCCCGCAACCTCTCCTACGGGGAGCAGCGGCGGTTGGAGATCGCCCGGGCGCTGGCCACCGATCCGGTGCTGCTCTGCCTGGACGAGCCGGCCGCCGGCTTCAACCCGGCGGAGAAGGAGGAGCTGCTCCAGCTCATCCGGCAGGTCCGGGACACCGGCGTGACAGTGCTGCTGATCGAGCACGACATGCGCCTGGTCATGGGCGTCACTGACCGGATCGTCGTGCTGGAGTTCGGAAAGAAGATCGCCGAAGGGCTGCCCGCCGAGGTGCGGGACAACCCGAAGGTGGTCGCGGCGTACCTGGGGGTGCCGGACGATGTTGCTTGAGATCGAGGATGTGAGCCTGCTCTACGGGCGGATCCAGGCGTTGCACGGCATCAGCCTGACCGTGGCCGAGGGTGAGATCGTCGCGCTGATCGGCGCCAACGGCGCCGGGAAGTCGACCACCATGCGGGCGATCTCCGGCATTCGGCCGATCGCCACCGGCAGCATCCGCTTCGAGGGCGAGGACATCTCCAAGCTCCGGGCGGACCTGCGGGTCCGGCGGGGGCTCTGCCAGGCGCCCGAGGGCCGGGGGATCTTCCCCGGCATGTCGGTGCTCGAGAATCTGGACATGGGGGCGTACACCCGGCGCGACCGTGCCGGGATCGCCGAGGACCTGGCCCGGGTGCTCGACCTCTTCCCCAGGCTCGCGGAGCGACGTAAGCAGGCCGGAGGTACCCTTTCCGGCGGCGAGCAGCAGATGCTGGCGGTCGGTAGGGCGTTGATGAGCCGGCCCAAGCTGCTGTTGCTCGACGAGCCCTCGATGGGGTTGGCGCCGATGCTGATCCAACAGATCTTCGACATCATCAAGGAGATCAACGAGCAGGGCACCACAGTCCTGCTGGTGGAGCAGAACGCGCAGCAGGCGCTGGCCCGAGCACACCGGGCGTACGTGCTCGAGACCGGCAAGATCGTCAAGACCGGAACCGGCGCCGAGCTGCTGCACGACCCGGCGGTCAAAGAGGCATACCTCGGCGTGGCCTGAGCGGCCGTCACACCCCTCACGCAAGGAGTGCAGAGACATGTTCATTACCAACGGTGCCCGCCGGGCGGCGCTCGGTGCCGCCAGTGCGGCGCTGATCGCCCTCTCGCTGACGGCGTGTGGGGAGAAGGAAAACAGCGGCTCGCCCGGTGCCGGTCCGACCGTCACGGCGGCGGCCGACTCGGCGCTGGCCGGGAAGGTGCCCGACGCCATCAAGTCCGACGGTGTGATCAAGGTCGGCACCGACTCGACGTACGCCCCGGCGGAGTTCCTGGACCAGGACGGCAAGACGGTGGTCGGGTTCGACGTCGAGCTGTTCAACGCGGTGGCGCAGAAGCTCGGTCTCAAGGCCGAGTACGAGTCGGCGCCCTTCGACGCGATCCTGCCCGGTGTCGACTCCGCCAAGTACGAGATCGGCGTGTCGTCGTTCACGATCAACGCCGAGCGGCTCAAGAGCGTCAACATGGTGAGCTACTTCTCCGCCGGCACCCAGTGGGTGACCAAGGCCGGCAACGCGGCCAAGATCGACACTGAGAACGCCTGCGGCAAGAAGATCGCCGTGCAGACCGGCACCGTGCAGCTCGACGACATCACCGCCCGGTCGAAGAAGTGCACCACCGGCGGCAAGCCGGCGATCACCATCGACCAGTACCAGGCGCAGAGCGACGCCACCGCCGCCGTGTTCAGCGGCAAGAACGACGCCATGCTGGCCGACTCGCCGGTCGGGGCGTACGCGGTGAAGCAGAGCAACGGCTCGCTGGAGCTGGTCGGCGAGATCTACGAGTCCGCCCCGTACGGCTACGCCGTCAAGAAGGACCAGACCGCCTTCGCCGAGGTGCTCAAGGAGGCCGTCCAGGCGGTCATCGCTGACGGCTCGTACCAGACCGCGTTGAAGAAGTGGGGCGTCGAGGGCGGCGCCATCACCTCCTCGGCGCTGAACCCCGCCAGCTGACGCATGTCGTCGGAAACGGACACAACCGAACGGGCACGGCCGGAACCCATCCAGGCCGTGCCCGTCCGGCATCCCGGGCGTTGGGTAGCGGTCGCCGTGATCGGGGTGCTGGTGGCCATGTTCGTCCACCTGCTGGTGACGAACAAGGCGTTCAACTGGGCGTTCATGGTCGACGAGATGTTCCGGCCGCCGATCATGGAGGGTCTGCGCGGCACGCTCGCGCTGACAGTGCTCGCGATGGTGATCGGCGTCAGTCTCGGCGTTGTCGTCGCCATCATGCGGTTGTCGGAGAACCCGATCTTGCGGGGCGTCTCCTGGGCGTACACCTGGTTCTTCCGGGCGGTGCCCCGGCTGGTGCTGGCGATCCTCTTCGGCAACCTCGGCATCCTCTGGGCCCGGATCGAGTTCGGGCTTCCGTTCGACCGGCAGATCGGCGCGCTCTTCGGCGTCGACGACTTCGAGGCACGTCTGTTCGGCTTCTCCGCGCTGGAGATCCTCACGGGATTCGTCGCCGGCATGCTGGCGCTCGGGCTCTCCGAGGCGGCGTACATGGCCGAGATCGTTCGGGCCGGGATCCAGTCGGTGGACGAGGGGCAGACCGAGGCGGCACAGGCGCTGGGCCTGAGCCGTACCCAGATCCTGCGCCGCATCGTGCTGCCGCAGGCGATGCGGGTGATCATCCCGCCGACCGGCAACGAGACCATCGCGATGCTCAAGGACACCTCGCTGGTGGCCTTCGTACCGGTCTCCACCGAGCTGTTCTTCCAGCTCAAGGCCGTGGGTAACCGAACCTTCCAGGTCTTCCCGATGTACGTGGCGGCCTGCCTGTGGTACTTGCTGCTGACCAGCGTGCTGCTCGTCGGGCAGTACTACCTGGAGCGGCACTTCTCCAAGGGGTTCGGCAAGAGCGCCCAAGCGAAGATCAGACTGCGCGGGATCACCGCGGAGGCCGGCGGTAGCGCGAGCGAGGCGGGTCGGTGATGAAGCAGGTGACGACACCGGCGGATGCCGCGGGAACGGCCGGCGACGGCGTGATGGTCCGCGCTGAGCAGGTGCACAAGTCGTTCGGGTCGGTGGAGGTGCTCAAGGGCATCGACCTGGAGGTCCGCAGCGGCGAGGTCTGCTGTCTGCTCGGGCCCTCCGGCTCGGGCAAGTCGACGTTCCTGCGCTGCATCAACCATCTGGAGAAGATCAACGCTGGCCGGATCCGGGTGGACGGCGACCTGATCGGCTACCGGGAGCGCGGCGGCAAGCTGCACGAGATGCGGGAGAAGGAGATCGCCACCCAGCGCCGCGCGATCGGCATGGTGTTCCAGCGGTTCAACCTGTTTCCGCACATGACCGCCCTGCAGAACGTCGCCGAGGCGCCGGTGCTGTCGGGCCGGGAGCGCAAGGCCGCCGCCCGGGACCGGGCCGCCGCGCTGCTCCAGCGGGTCGGGCTCGGCGACAAGCTGGGCAACTACCCCGCGCAGCTCTCCGGCGGGCAGCAGCAGCGGGTGGCCATCGCCAGGGCGTTGGCGATGCAGCCGAAGCTGATGCTCTTCGACGAGCCCACCAGCGCGCTGGACCCGGAGCTGGTCGGCGAGGTGCTCGACGTGATGAAGGACCTGGCCCGCGACGGCATGACGATGATCGTGGTGACCCATGAGATCGGCTTCGCCCGGGAGGTCGGCGACTCGCTGGTCTTCATGGACGACGGCGTGGTGGTGGAGTCCGGTGCGCCGCGCGAGGTGATCGCCAACCCCCAGCACGACCGGACGAAGGCGTTCCTGGCAAAGGTGCTCTGAGCCGGCACCCGGCGCGGCCGTCCCGAACGGCCGCGCCGGGCGTCGTGCCGGTGTCTCATCCTGTCGTAGCGGCGGGCTAGAGTCGCTGCCGTGACAGCTACGACACCGCGCCTGCTCCTTGTCGACGGACATTCCATGGCATACCGGGCTTTCTTCGCCTTGCCTGTGGAAAACTTCTCCACCACGACGGGGCAGCCGACCAACGCGGTGTACGGCTTCACCTCGATGCTGATCAACGTGCTGCGCGACGAGCAGCCCACCCACATCGTCGTGGCCTTCGACGTCTCCCGCCACTCCTTCCGCACCGACAAGTACGCGGAGTACAAGGCCGGCCGCAGTGAGACCCCGACCGACTTCAAGGGCCAGGTCAGCCTGGTAAAGGAGGTCCTGGCCGCGCTCCAGATCCCGGTGGTGGAGAAAGAGGGCTTCGAGGCCGACGACGTCATCGCCACGCTCGCCTGCCAGGCTCGCGACCAGGGCATGTCGGTGTTGATCAGCAGCGGTGACCGCGACGCGTTCCAGCTGGTCGACGATCAGATCACCGTCCTCTACCCGCGTAAGGGCGTCTCCGACCTGGCCCGGATGGACCCGGCGGCGATCGAGGCGAAGTACGGTGTGCCGCCACAGCAGTACCGGGACCTCGCCGCGCTGGTCGGCGAGACCAGTGACAACTTGCCCGGCATCCCGGGCGTCGGCCCGAAGACCGCTGCCAAGTGGATCACCACGTACGGCGGGGTGGACGGCGTGATCGCCCGGGCCGACGAGATCAAGGGCAAGGCCGGCGACAGCCTGCGGGAGCGGCTCGCCGACGTGATCCGCAACTACGAGATCAACTGCCTCGTCTCCGACCTGGAGCTGCCGCTACGCCCGGAGGACAGCCGCTGGACAGGCTGGGACCGGGAGGCGGTGCACCAGGTCTTCGACACCCTGGAGTTCCGCATCCTGCGCGACCGTCTCTACCAGTACCTGGAGGCGGTCGAGCCGGAGGCCGAGTCCGGCTTCGACCTCACCGGCGAGGTGCTCACCGAGCCCGGCGCGCTCGCCGGGTGGCTGACCACGCACGTCCCGACCGGCGCCCCGGTCGGGTTGGCGGTCAAACTCGACACCGGTCCCAACCGCCGGCACACCGCCTCGATCACCGGTCTCGCGCTGGCCACCGCCGGCGGCGCGGCGGCCTGGGTCGACCCGGCGCAGCTCGACCCGACCGACGAGGGCGCCCTGGCCAGCTGGTTGGCCGACGAGCAGCGTCCCAAGGTGCTGCACGACAGCAAGCCGGCCGTGCTGGCCTGCGCCGCGCACGGCTGGCAGCTCGCCGGCATCGTCCGGGACACCCAGATCGCCGCGTACCTGGCCCGCCCCGACCAGCGCTCCTACGACCTGACCGACCTGGCGTTGCGCTACCTGCACCGCGAGTTGCGGGTCGACGTCCCGGAGTCCGGCCAGCTCACCCTCGACGGCCTCGGCGACGAAGGGGTGGTCGAGCAGAACCTGATGCTCCAGGCCCGCGCCACCCTCGACCTGGCCGACGCGATCGACGCCGAGCTGTCCCGCGACGGCGAGCAGTCCGCCCGGCTGATGGCCGGCGTGGAGCTGCCGTTGATGCGGGTGCTGGCCACCATGGAGAGCACCGGCATCGCCGCCGACACCCACTACCTCTCCGAGCTGGAGGCCCACTTCGCCGCCGAGGTGAAGGCCGCCGCACAGGGCGCGTACGAGGCGGTGGGGCGGGAGTTCAACCTCGGCTCGCCCAAGCAGTTGCAGGAGATCCTCTTCACCGAGCTGGGTCTGCCGAAGACCAAGAAGATCAAGACGGGTTACACCACCGACGCCGACGCCCTGCAGTGGCTCTACGCGCAGCAGCCGCACGCGGTGCTGGCCCACCTGCTGCGTCACCGGGACGTGGCCAAGCTCAAGTCGACAGTCGACGGGCTGCTGAAGTCGGTCTCCGACGACGGGCGGATCCACACCACCTTCAACCAGACCGTGGCGGCCACCGGTCGGCTCTCCTCCACCGAGCCCAACCTGCAGAACATCCCGATCCGCACCGAGGAGGGCCGTCGGATCCGGCGGGCCTTCGTGGTGGGAGACGGCTACGAGTGCCTGCTCACGGCCGACTACAGCCAGATCGAGATGCGCATCATGGCGCACCTCAGCTCGGACGACGCACTTATCGACGCGTTCAACTCCGGCGCCGACTTCCACGCCGCCACCGCCTCGTCGGTCTTCGGGGTGCCGCTCGGCGAGGTCACCCCCGACCAACGCCGCAAGATCAAGGCCATGAACTACGGCCTGGCGTACGGTCTGAGCGCCTTCGGCCTGTCCCAACAGCTCAGCATCAGCACCGAAGAGGCGCGCGGGCTGATGGAGAACTACTTCGCCGGCTTCGGTGGGGTGCGCGACTACCTCCAGCAGGTGGTAGCCCGGGCCCGTCAGGACGGCTATACCTCCACCATCCTCGGCCGTCGCCGCTACCTGCCCGACCTGGTCAGTGACAATCGGCAGCGCCGTGACATCGCGGAGCGGATGGCGCTCAACGCTCCCATCCAGGGCTCCGCCGCCGACATCATCAAGGTGGCGATGCTGCACGTCGACACCGCGCTGCGCGAGGCTGGGCTGCGCTCGCGGATGCTGTTGCAGGTGCACGACGAGTTGGTCTTCGAGGTCGCCCCGGGTGAGCGGGAGTCGTTGGAGGCCCTGGTCCGGCGGGAGATGGGCGGGGCGTACCCGTTGTCGGTGCCGCTGGAGGTGTCGGTCGGCCTCGGTCGGGACTGGAACAGCGCCGATCACTGATCGTTTCTTGGTTGCGGGTGGGGGGTTCCGGGGCAGCCCGACCCGCTCCGGGCGGTCAGGCTGAGCTCGACGTCCGGCATGGGCTCGAGGTCCGGCTTGGTGGGGGTGCCCTTGGCCAGGCCGACGTGCGAGATCCGTTCGAGCCACATGCCGGC
>NZ_JBEZGJ010000227.1:0-9378 GCF_040649965.1 Micromonospora sp. NPDC048843 | reverse complement strand
AGGTGCTGCGGGCCGCCGACGCCCGACTCACAGTGCTGCGCAACGCGGGCATGGCCGACGCCGGTGCGGGCGGCCACACCGCCCGACCCGCCACGTCGGCTACTGCAGGTAGCGCTCCACCTCGGGCTTGGGGCGTTCGCCCTGGGCGTCCGGGTCGCCGTGGGTCTCCCGGGCGGCCCGGCGGCGGCGCAGCAGGTCCCAGCACTGGTCGAGGGACTCCTCCAGGGCGCGCAGTCGCTCGCTGGCCTCGCCCTCGGTGCCCGACTCGTGGGCCTGGGCGTCGGCACGCAGCTTGTGTTCCTCGTCGACCAGCTCGGAGATCCGGTTCAGGATGGTCTTGTCGTCCATGTCACAGAGCCTGGCACAGGGTGCCGGGCATCGCCCGGATTCGGGGGTACCGGTGCGTCCTGGATCACCGACCCGCACCGGCCAGCCCGAGGCCGTCCGTCCGGTGCCGCCGCCGCAGCCAGGTCGGCGGCACGCGGCCGGTTAGCCCATCGCGCTGGGCCGCCGACGCGCCCGGTGCGGTGTTGTTCCTGAATATCCATTCAGGATTTCGGTCAGATGTAAACATCGACGGGTATGCGCGCGCTTAGATGGAAATTGCGCCGTCCGCAAGTCTGGAGGTGCCCCTCGTTAGGTGAGATGCTTCCGGCGGCCCAGAAGGTGAAAGTTTCATCAACCCGCCCGACCGAAGTGGACCGCCGCGGTCGCCGGGACGACGAGGAGACGTGGTTCGATGTCGCAGGTGTCCGAGGCGCGCCCCGCCACCGTCAGCACCGAGCCCCGGACAATCCCGTTACGAAGCGCTCTGCCGGCACTGGTTCGCGATCCGCTGGGCGCGCTCGTCAACTTCGCGCAGGACGCCGACGGCGAGGTCATCCGGCTCAACCTCGGCTCGTTCCGCCCCTATCTCGTCAGCCATCCTGAGCACCTGCAACGCGTCCTGCGGGACAACGTTGCCAACTACACCCGCGACGGCGACGGGTTGCTCTGGCGACCTGTGCGTCGAATCGTCGGTGACGCCATCCTGGTCGCTGAGGGTGAGATCTGGGAGTCCAGCCGAGGCGCGCTGCAACCGTTGTTCACCGCCAAGCGGGCCGAGACGCTCGTCGACAAGATGGCCGAGGCGATCAACGAGGCGGTAGACGAGTGGCTCGAACCGGCGCTCGCCGGACGCCCGATCGACGGCGGCGCCGAGCTGACCCGGATCGTCCTGCGCACCACGATGCGGGTGCTGTTCGCCGACCGGATCTCGGTCCCCGATGCCCTGCGGATCAGCGCCGCGCTGAACACCCTCACCACAGCGATGCTCCCCCGGCTGCTGATGCCCGCCGTGCCGTACGCGGTGCCGATCCCCGGCGACCGGCGCTTCCGCGACGCGGTGCGCGCCATCGACGAGGTGGTGCTGCCGATCATCCGGGAGGCCCGAGCCCATCCCACAGACGGCGACGACATCATCTCCACGCTCTGCCGGCCGCGCGCCGACGGCAGCGAACCCGACGAGTACGCGATCCGCGGCGACGTGGTCGCGATGTTCTCCACCGCCACCGAGACCACCATCGCTCTGCTCTCCTGGCTCTGGCCGGTCCTGGCGTCCCGGCCCGACGTGGCCGAGCGGATGACCGACGAGATCGAACGGGTGGTCGGCGCCGAACGGGTCGGCCGCGAGCACCTGCCCCACCTGCGCTACGGCCGGATGGTGCTCGACGAGATGCTGCGGCTCTACCCGGCCGGCTGGATGATCCCGCGCACCGCAGTGGGCGACGACGTGCTGGGCGGGGTGCGGATCAAGGCCGGCGGCACAGTGCTGGTCAGCCCGTACGTCACCCAGCGGATGTCGACGTTCTGGACCGACCCGGCGCTCTTCGACCCGGAGCGGTTCGCGCCGGAGCTGCCCCGGCGGCGCTACCGCTACTCCTACTTCCCGTTCGGCGGGGGCCCGCACCAGTGCCTCGGGCAGTACCTGTTCCTGCTGGAGGCGCAGCTCATCGTCAGCACAGTGCTGAGCCGCTACCGCTTCCGGCTGCGCGAACCCGCCGACCTCACGCCTCGGATGGGCGCCTCGCTGCAACCCAAGCAGCGGGCCGAGGTCATCCTCACCCCGGTCGAGCGTCCGGTCGCATCGTGACCGAGACCCCGCGACCGGCACGGGCCGGTCAGGACGCGGTCGCCGAGCAGGGCCGGGTGTGCGCGCTCGCCGTGCGCGGCGTACGCGACCTTCAGGGCGTCACCGCCGCCCACCCGGAGCTGTTCGACGCCGCACCGTTCGACCCGGCGCTGCTCAGCTCGGTGGCCACAGTGGTCGCCTTCATCGCACCCTGGCACACCGCCGCCGAACTGCGGATCACCACCCGTACCGTGCTCTGGGTCTTCGCGGCCGACTGGCAGGTCGACTACCTCGCCCGGTCCGTGGACGACGTCCGGCAGGTGGTGAACGACTGCCTGGCGGTGGCCGACGGCGCGGTGCCCCCACCAGGGGGACACCTGGCCCGGCTGCTGGCCGACCTGCGCGACGAACTGGCCACCGTGCCGGCGTTCGCCCGGCTGCGCCCGATCTGGCGCGACGAGCTGGCCCGGATGCTCGCCGCCGGGGCTCGGGAGTGGGACTGGAAGAACCTGCCGACCGACCCGACCACCGGGCGACGCCTGCCAGACCTGGACCACTACCTGGAGAACGCCGACAACTCTGGCAGCTCCTTCGTCAACGTCACCCACTGGATAGCCACCGGCGACGAGAAGACCCTCGCCCAGTTGACCGACCTGCTGGACGCCGGACGTGGCGTGCAGCGGGTGCTGCGGCTGGTCAACGACCTCGCCACGCAGAAGCGCGACGCCGAGTGGGGTGACCTGAACGCCCTCTCGCTGGTCGACGACCCGGCGCAGGTACACGACCGGCTGGCCGAGCTGACCGCCCGGTCTCGGGGGGACCTGGCAGCCCTCGCCGAGCGGTGCCCCCGCCAGGCGGACTACCTCAACCGGCAGATCTCCTTCACCGGCGGCTTCTACCAGCTGTCGGACTTCTGGGGGGAGCGCGATGAGTGACTGCGCCACCCGGGTGCTCGCCGACGAGGCGACCGCCGCCCCGGTCGCCGACGCCGCCCGCGAGTTGATCGCCGGCCTTGGCCGGCGGCCGTGGGGGCAGGTCGCCGCGTCGGTGTACGAGACCGGGCGGCTGGTCGCCGTCGCTCCCTGGCTGCCCGGGCACCACCAGCGGATCACGTTCCTGTTGCGCGGTCAGCGCCCGGACGGGGCGTGGGGCCCACCCGAGGGGTACGCCCTGGTACCGACACTGAGCGCCACCGACGCGCTGCTCGCGGAGCTGGCCGACGGCAGGGCCGGGGAGGAGTTGCTCGCTCCGGTGGCCCGCGGGCTCGGTGCGCTCGTCGGCACGCTGCTCCCCAACGACGCCCGGACCCTGCCGGACACCCCCGCGCTGGACCTCATCGTCCCGGCGCTTGTCGACACGATCAACGACCGGCTCGCCGGGCTGGAGCGGGCCACCGCCGCCCGACTGCCCCGCCCACCATTGCCGCTGCCCACCGGGCTCAGCCGGGACCGGCTGCGCGCGGTGCGGTCCGCGGCGGCCGCTGGAAAGCCGCTGCCACCGAAGCTGGCCCACTTCCACGAGATCCTGGACGCGGTACCCACCGACGCCGGCCCAACGCTCACCGCGGTCGGCGCCTCACCCGCCGCGACCGCGGCCTGGCTGACCGCGGCCGGCCCGGCCGCAGGCCCCACCGCGCACGCGTTCCTGCGGGCGTTGATCCGGGACGGAGGCGGCCCGGTGCCCTGCCCGGCACCGATCACCGTCTTCGAGCGGGCCTGGGTGCTGAGCGGTCTGCACCGGGCCGGGATCACGATCACACCACCGGCCTCCGTCCTGGAGAGCCTGACCGCCGCCACCGCCGGCCAGGGAATCGCCACCGGCGACGGCCTGCCGACCGACGCCGACACCACAGCGGTGTGCCTCGACGCTTTGGCCCGGCTCGGCCGTCCGGCAGACCCGGCCAGCCTGTGGGCGTACGAGACGGCTGACGGTTTCTGCACCTGGCCGGGGGAGGACGGCTTCTCGGTCACCACGAACGCCCACGTGCTGGACGCCTTCGGTCAGCGCCTGAGCCGGCACCCGGACGCGGGGGCGCGCTATCACCGGGCGGTCGACCGGCTGAGTGCGGTGCTGACCGGGCACCAGCGCGCGGACGGCGCCTGGCAGGACCGGTGGCACGCCTCGCCGTACTACGCCACCGCCTGCTGCGTGCTGGCACTGGCCGAGTTCGGGCGGGGCGCGGCCGCCGCCGAGGCGGTGGATCGGGCGGCCGGCTGGGTGTTGAACAGCCAGCGCGCGGACGGTTCGTGGGGGCGGTGGGACGGCACCGCCGAGGAGACCGCGTACGCCCTCCAGGTGCTGCTGACGGTGCCGACGACTGTGCCACGGGTCGACGACGCCGTGGCGCGTGGACACGCCTACCTGCACGAATCCGCAACCCGGGAGCACCCTCCACTGTGGTACGGCAAGGAGCTGTACTGTCCGACCGTCATCGTTCGCGCCGCGGTGCTCGCCGCCTGCCGACTGGCCGGCATCCGTGCCTCCGGTGTCGACCGATCGGTGGTGGATTGCGGTTACCAGTCAACAAAAACAGCAACTTGAGGGGTTGTGTGGACACTGCTAGCGTACGCAGAGCCTCAGCCCCGGATGCCCCGCTGTGGTGGGACGTCGCCCCCTCTGATCATTCGTTGATGAGCTGAGTCAACGCCCGGCCTGGGACGGTTCAATGCGTTCTCGCGGTACGAGTATCCGCACCAAGGTTGTTGCCCTGCTGCTCTCCCTGGTCGCGCTCTGGATGTTCGCGGCGTGGGTGACCCTGCGCGACGGCTTCAACCTGCTCGGTGTCCAGCTGATCAACAGCAAGGTCTACACGCCGAGCGAGCCGCTGTTGCAGGAGCTCCAGGTGGAGCGGCGGTTGACCCAGGCGTACCTGAGCAACCCCGAGGCCGCGCAGCGGACGGCTCTCGAGGCCGAACACCGCAAGACCGCGCAGCTGGCCGCCGACTTCGCCGACTCGGTGCGCGACTGGCAGGTCGACGTCGCCGGCAGCTCCGCACTGGACACCCAGCTCGGTATGACGATCGCCCAGGTCAACACCCTGGACCGGACCCGCGCGGAGGTGCTGGACCGCAAGATCGACCGGATCGCCGCCGCTGAGTCGTACACCGACGCGATCGAGTCGATCTTCCAGATCTACGACGTGACGGGCAGCCTGGACGACAAGCAGATCGCCGGCGAGGCCAGGGCCCTGATCCAGCTCAACCGGATGAAGGAGCTGATCTCCCAGGAGGACGCGCTGCTCAGCGGCCTCTTCGGCAACGGCCGGATGAGTGGGCCCGAGTACGTCCGTTACACCAGCCTGGTCGCCGCGGAGCGGTTCCTCGGCGAGGAGGTCCGGGTCCGCCTCGCCGACGCCGACCAGCGCCGTTACCAGCAGCTCGTCGAGGGTGAGGCGTTCACCCGACTGCGCGCCGTGCAGGACAGCATCATCCGGGAGGGCCGGCCGTCGACCCAACTGCCGGTCGGCGCCGAGCAGTGGCGGGGCACTGTCGAGCCGGCGCTGGCCGAGGTGAACGACACAGTGACCACCGGCGGCGAGGGCATCGTGGACCGGGCCACCGGCGTCGCCGTGATGGTCGTCGTCCGGCTGGTACTCGCCACCGGCCTCGGCCTGCTCGCCGTCATCGCCTCGGTCGTCGTCTCCATCACCACGGCCCGGACGCTCCTGCGCCAGCTCGAGCGGCTGCGGCAGGCCGCCTGGCAGCTCGCCGACGAGCGGCTGCCCCGCGTGGTCGAGCGGCTCGGTCGAGGCGAGGAGGTCGACGTCGCCACCGAGGCGCCCCCGCTGGAGTTCGGCACCGACGAGATCGGCCAGGTCGGCAAGGCGTTCAACGCGGTCCAGGAGACCGCCCTGCGCACCGCCGTCGAGCAGGCCGACCTGCGTCGCAACGTCCGCGAGGTCTTCCTGAGCCTGGCCCGACGCACGCAGGCGCTCGTCCACCGCCAGCTCACCCTGCTCGACGCGATGGAGCGCCGCGAGCACGACGCGGAGGAGCTGGAGGATCTGTTCCGGGTCGACCACCTGGCCACCCGGATGCGGCGCAACGCGGAAAACCTGATCGTGCTCTCCGGCTCCACCCCCGGTCGGGCCTGGCGGCGCAACGTCCCGATGGTCGACGTGGTGCGCGGCGCCGTTGCCGAGGTGGAGGACTACACCCGGGTCAACGTGCTGCCGCTCGGGCCGGTCTCGCTCGCCGGACGCGCGGTCGGCGACGTCATCCACCTGCTCGCCGAGCTGATCGAGAACGGCCTGTCGTTCTCCCCGCCACACACGACCGTCGAGGTCCGCGGTCAACTGGTCTCCAACGGGTTCGCCATCGAGATCGAGGACCGGGGCCTCGGCATGAGCGAGGAGGACCTGGCCGCTGCGAACCACCGGATCGTCGACCAGTCCGAGCTGAATCTCGCCAACGCCGCCCGCCTCGGGCTCTACGTGGTGAGCCGGCTGACCGAGCGGCACGGCGTGCGGGTACGGCTCAAGGAGTCCGCGTACGGCGGCACCACGGCTGTCGTGCTGATCCCGCTGGAGCTGGTCACCGAGGCCGACGTCTCCCCGGAGGACTCCGGGTCGTTCCGGACCGGCTCGGCCATCGCGATGCCGTCGGCGCCCGCCACGGACAGCGGCCGTCCGGCGTCCCTCGCACCGGTCGCGCTCGCCGCACCGACGACCACCCCGTCGGAGGTGGCGGTGACCTCGGCGGCGCCGATGCCGGCCGACACCACCGCGCCGACGACGGACGAGGAGGCCGAGGCGGACACCGTTCTTCCCACCCGACAGCGGACCACCCCGGCGACCGGCACCCCCGACCTGCCCACCCGCGCCCGGCGCGGGCCGGCTCAGCCAGCCTTGGAAGCCCCGACCGTGCCAACCGGCCTGCCCGCCGTCGACCGCACCCGCCCGGAGACCCCCGACGCGGAGCCGGCCCCGGCCGGCGACGGTGGCCCGGTGCCCGCCCGCGCCGATGCGGAGCGGACCGACTCCGGCCTGCCCGTCCGGGTCCGACAGGCGAACATCGTTCCCGAGTTGCGGGACGACCCGGCGGTGTCCGAAACCGACGACGAGGATGTGGTGCGCCCACCGGAGCAGGTCCGCCGGATGATGAGCTCCTACCAGACCGGCACCCGGCGTGGGCGGACCGACGCGGCTCGGCTGCTCGGCGGCGCCTCCGGCACCCCGGCGGCGACGCCGTCCGAGCCGACCGACGAGGATCCACAAGCGACCTGACCGAGCACCGACGACGCGGGTTGCCGCGCGGTGTGACGGTCGAGCCCAGACGAACAACGGCGCACAGCCGGGCGAGAAGAGGACGACGAAGTGACCCAGAAGACGGCTTCGAGCGCCGACCTGACGTGGTTGCTGGATGACCTGGTGGGCCGGGTGAAGCAGGCCGAACACGCGGTCGCGCTCTCCACCGACGGCCTCATGATGGCCTCCTCCCAGGGGTTGAGCCGGGACGACGGCGAGCACCTCGCAGCGATGGCGGCCGGCATCCAGAGCCTCGCCCGAGGCGCCGGCAAGCGTTTCGGTGGTGGGCAGGTGCAGCAGACCATCATCGAGATGCAGTCGTCGTTCCTGTTCGTCACCGCGGCCGGCCGCAACGCCTGCCTGGCGGTACTGGCCAGCGAGGACGCCGACGTCGGCCTGATCGCCTACGAGATGGCGATGCTGGTCACCCGCGTCGGCAAGTACGTCGCATCGCCGTCGCGCGGCACCGATCAGCAGGTCGGCGAGAGGTAGCGGCGATGACGGTCCAGGGGGAGTCCGCAGACCATCAGTGGGTGGATGACCACGCCGGTCCGGTGGTGCGTCCGTACGCGGTGACGCGTGGTCGGGCCCGCCCGGTCACCGGCACATTCGACCTGATCTCCCTGGTCACGGCGACCCGAGCCGAGGTCACGCCCGAGGTCGGTCTCGGTCCCGAGCATTTGGCGATCGTCGGGCTGTGCCAACGCATACAGTCCGTCGCCGAGATCGCCGCCCATCTCGACCTGCCGGTGGGCACCATCCGGGTGCTCCTCGGTGATCTGGCGGCCCGCAGCCTGGTGCAGGTCCGCGAGCCGCAGACCACGGCCGGTCTTCCCGACAACAGCATCTTCGAGGCGGTAATCAATGGACTACGGGCACTCTGACCGGCCGGCGGGAGCGACGCCACTGCCCACCGCGATCAAGATCCTGGTCGCGGGCGGCTTCGGCGTGGGCAAGACGACAATGGTTGGCGCGGTCAGCGAAACCCGGCCGTTGCGCACCGAGGAGGTGCTGACGGAGTCGGGGGTCGGCATCGACGACCTGTCCGGGGTGGAGGGCAAGACCACCACCACAGTGGCCATGGACTTCGGCCGGATCACCATCAGCGACGACCTGGTGCTGTACCTGTTCGGCACGCCGGGGCAGGACCGGTTCTGGTTCGTCTGGGACGAGCTGGCGTTGGGGGCGATCGGCGCTGTGGTGCTGGCCGACACCCGCCGGCTCGCCGACTGCTTCCCCTCGATCGACTACTTCGAGGGTCGGGGCACGCCCTTCGTCGTGGCGGTGAACTGCTTCCAGGACGCCCGGAAGTACCGGCTCGACGAGGTGCAGGCCGCGCTGAACCTGGACCCGGGTGTGCCGGTGCTGCTCTGCGACGCTCGGCAGCGTGAGTCCAGCAAGGAGGTGCTCGTCACGCTGATGGAGCACGCCATGAAGACCCGCGAGGCCCGTCGCCGCGCCGCCAGCGGAGACTGACCAAAGTTTTTCGGGGGAGGGTGTCCGGAAGGCCGCCCGCCGATCGTCATGCTGGCGACACCCCGAGAAACCAGGGAGCGACCAGATGAAGTACATGATGTTCGTTTGCAGCGACACCGAGCCGGACACCGACCCCACCGAGCTTCCCGACATCCACAAGTGGGTGGCGGAGAACGACTCTCGTGGCCGCCGCCTGACCGGCAACGTGTTCGCGTCGACCAGCGCGGCCACCACCGTCCGTGTTCGCGACGGTGAACTGCTCGTCTCCGAGGGGCCGTTCGCGGAGACCGCCGAGGTGATCGTGGGCTTCGACCTGCTCGAGTGCGCCGACCTGGACGAGGCGATCGAGGTGGCCCGCACCCATCCGATGGCCCGCGAAGGGCGACTGGAACTGCGTCCGTTCGCGGACCTGTCCGACTGACGAGGTTGTCGACCTCGCAGCGCCGGCCGGTGCGCACCCCGGCACCGGCCCCGGTGACCTCATCCGCGGCGCCCTCGACGCGGCCCGCGAACGGGACCACGTCCTGCTCATCACCGAGACGCAGGG
>NZ_JBEZGJ010000226.1:0-9433 GCF_040649965.1 Micromonospora sp. NPDC048843 | reverse complement strand
GCGCGTCGTACCGCTTGGGCCCGATCAGGCTGAACACGTCACCCTCGCGGCCGTCCTCGCGTACCAGAGTCGCGGTGAGGCCCAGCCGGCGGCGGCGCCCCCGCGCCCCCAGAACGACGAAGAAAGCTCAGCCAACGACGGAGAACAACCGCCGCCGCGCCCCCAGCAACGCGACGGAAGCCAGCACCAGCCCGACCCCCATGGTGACCAGCAGCGGGCTGGGGTCGCCCGGCAGCAGCGCGGCCACCGACCGCGACGCGGTGCCCAGGGCGAGGTAGAGACCGGCCCAGGCGGCCGCGCCGATCGTCGCGCAGCCGAGAAATCGGCGGTACGACATCCGCAGCCCGCCGGCGGCCAGGGGCAGCAGCGCGTTGAAGACCGGCAGGAACGGCGCGACCATCATCATCCGGCCGCCGCCGCGACGCAGGATTCCTTCGGCCGCCGTCCAGCGGGCCTCGCCGATCCAGCCGCCGACGCGGCTGCCGCGCAGGCGGTCGGAGTAGCGACGGCCGACCAGGAAGCTCAGCGACCAGCCGGCCAGGCAGCCGATCAGCACCGCGGTGAAGGTGGCCAGCCCGGTGCTCGGGCGGCCGACGCCGACGGCGGCGAGGATGGCGACGTCGCCGGGGACCAGGACACCCAGCAGGGGTACGGCGTCGAAGAGCATGACGAGCCCGAGCGCACCCATCAGCAGCAGAATCGGTAGTTCTCCGATCTGGGCCAGCCATTGCGTCATGCCGTCGACGCTATGGCCGTGGCACCACTTCGGACATCGGGTCGTAGCCCCCAGTGACCCCTGGTATCCGCCTCGGGGTCGCCCCTGAGTCGGGGTCCGCCTCAGGCGGGGCGCAGCACCTGCACGTGGCGTAGCGACGAGTCGACCGACGGTTCGGTGGTGGGCACCGGGTAGTCGGCCAGCACGGTCAGGCGGTCTGTCGGTAGGTGTCCGCGACCGGGGTCGCCGACCAGCACGTCGGCACCTGCGGCGGCGGCCCGCTGCAGGAAGGGCAGCATGCGGTCGGCCATCGCGCGGTCGTAGAAGACGTCTCCGGCGACGACCAGGTCGACCTTCGCTTCGGTGCTGTCGAGCAGGTCGTCCCCGGTGGCGTCGACGGCGACCTGGTTGGCCCGCGCGTTGAGGGTGACGGCGGCGACGGCGTACGGGTCGATGTCGTTGGCGATCACCTCCGCGGCGCCGGCGAGCGCGGCGGCGATGGCTACCAGTCCGGACCCGGCGGCAAGGTCGAGCACCCGGCGGCCGGCTGCCAGCTCCGGGTGGTCCAGGAGGTGGCGGGCCAGCGCTTGCCCTCCGGCCCAGGCGGACGCCCAGTACGGCGCGGGCAGCGCGTGTCCGGCGGCTGCTTCCATCCGGGCCCACCAGACGATCGCGTCCTCGGCCAGGTGCAGCCGCACCTCGGGGACGAACGGAGTGGGCATCAGCCGGAGCCGGTCCAGACCGGCGCCGGGCGCGTGAATCTCGCGTTCCAGCTCGGTCAACGCGTCGGCTGCGGCATCTCTCATCGGCGCAAGCATGCCCCAGCGGCGGTTGGTCGGGGCGGGTTTCGCATGCCGCCGCGCAGAGTTCACCCGAGTTCAGTCAAATACCTACGGCACTTCGGCCAGCGGATCGGGGTTTTGCCCGTTACTGTCGAACAGGTACGGGCGATCATCGGCCAGAGGCCGAGGGTCAGCCGCTTTGAACAGGGAGAGATGCATGGCAACCGGCACGGTTAAGTGGTTCAACTCGGAAAAGGGCTTCGGCTTCATCGAGCAGGACGGTGGAGGGCCGGACGTGTTCGTCCACTACTCCGCCATCGCTTCGAGCGGCTACCGGGAGCTCAACGAGGGCCAGAAGGTCGAGTTCGAGGTGACCCAGGGGCAGAAGGGTCCGCAGGCGGACAACGTCCGCCCGATGTAGCTCCGTGCCGGTGACGGCGGCCGGTCTCCGGCCGCCGTCGCAGCGCACTCAAGACGCCGCCGGGGCGGCGGGCAGGTCCCGCCGCCTCCGGATTGGCCCTACCAGCAGGATCAACGGGGTGAGCGCCAGCCAGGCGGTCATCACGACAATTGCCGTCTCGACGCCGTAACGTGCGCCGATGGCACCGGCCAGCACGGCCGCCAGCGGGATCGTGCCGTAGTTGAGCAGATGCATGCTCACCGTCACCCGGCCCAGCAGGTGGTGCGGCGTGTAGGTCTGCCGGAAGGCGCCCTTGACCACGTTGCCGATGGCCACCCCGAGACCGATCAGCAGGCCGCCGAGGGCGGGCCAGGCCAGCCCGACGCCGGGTGCGGCGAGCGGGATGAGCAGCGCGGGCGGGCCGGTGAACGCCGCCGCGATCAGTAGCGCCCGTGCGGTGCCGCAGCGCCTGGCCACAGTGGTGGCGAGCAGCGCGCCGATGATTCCGCCGGCGCTCATCACCCCGACGAGCCCGCCCACCAGGCCCGGCTCGAGACGCAGTTCGCGGACCAGGAAGACCACCAGGACGGCCTGGTATCCGGTCAGCCCGATGTTGCTGGCCGCGCCGAAGAGCGTGAGCACCCGCAGGTACGGGTCCCTGATGACGAAGCGCAGCCCCTCGCTGATGTCCCGGCGCAGCGGTCGGGACCGCTCAGAAGGGCGTACGCGTGGTTCGCGGGTGCGGATGCGCAGTAGGAACACCGCGGAGAGCAGGAATGTGAGCGCGTCCAGCAGCAGCGCGGCGACGGCGCCGACGAGTTGGGCGATCAGACCGGCGAGGCCGGGTCCGACGACGTAGCTCACTGTCTGGGTCGCCTGGAGCTTGGCGTTGCCCTCCGGCAGTTGCTCGGGTCGCAGCAGCACCGGCAGGTAGACCTGGTCGGCGGTCTCGAAGAAGACGCGCGCGGCGCCCGCGCTGAGGGCGACCACCAGCAGGTGCGCGACGGTGAGCCGGTCCACCAGCGCGGCCACTGGCACGCTGAGGAAGGCCACCGCGCAGAGCAGGTCGCAGATCACCATCACCGGTCGGCGGGGCAGCCTGTCGACCCACGCGCCGGCCGGCAGGCCGATCAGCAACCAGGGCAGCCAGGCCGCGGCGGTGAGCACCGCCACCTGGAAGGTGCCGGCGTCGAGGACGGCGACCGCGACCAGGGGCAGCGCGACGGTGGTGACGTTGCTGCCGACGCTGCTGACCGCCTGGCCGGCCCAGAGCAGCCGGAAGTCGCGGTGCCGCAGCAGCCCTCCGGTCGGACGGACGTCGGTGGTGTCGTCGCGGGTGGCGGTGGTCACGGTTTGGCCGGTACGCCGTGGACGAACACGAAGACCGGCCTGCGGTCGGCGTCGTCGTCGGGTGGCTCCCGGTCGGCCCAGCGCGCGAGGACGTCGATCATCTCGCGGCTCAGCTCGGCCAGTTCCTCGGGTGTGAGGCGTAGCCAGTGGTCGGTGGAGAACGGCGCGTCGTTCCAGGTGGCCTGGGTGCTCTCGTCGGCGGCGTGCCAGGCCCGGGCCAGGGCGACGTGCCGGTCCAGGTTGAGCGAGGTGGCGGCGTCGGCGACCGCTCGGGCCGCCGGGTCGGCGTCGAAGTCGGCGTTGGACCAGCTCAGCGCTCGGGTGACCAGGCGCCACCACCGCTCGCGCCGGTCCCGGGCCAACTCGGGCGCCTCGGTGACCAGGTCGGCGGCGGCGAGGACCTTGAGGTGGTGGCTGACGTTCGCGGGGGCCTGGTCGGTGCGCTCGGCGAGCAGCCCGACGGTGGAGGGCCCGTGGACCTTGAACACGTCCATCAGCCGGCGGCGCAGCGGGTGGGACATGGCGGCCAGCACCCGGGAGTCGTTGATCTGGCGTACGTCGGAGCTGTCCATACCGACAGGATGGCATCCGCAACAGCTCTTGCGCAATAACTATTGCTCAAGAGCCGTTGCGGATGCGCCAAGAGGGGCGGCCCGGCGGCCTCGGGCCGCCCCTCGCTCAGGCGACCAGCCGGCGGGCCAACTCGTCGGCGACCTGCTTGGCCATGGTGGGCGGGATGGCTGCGGCGATCTTCTCCGGCGTCAGCGACGCCAGGACGCCCTGGACGATCGCCGGCTCATCGGTGAAGTCCCGGTTGGACAGCGCGGTCAGCGCCGCCTGCAACGCGCTCACCTGGGCGGCGAGCGACGTCAGCGTCGGGTGCGCCGAGACGAAGTTCGGGACCGTGGCATCCTCACCGACCGCCATCCGGGTGTAGATCTGCCCGATCGGGTTACGGCCGTCCAGCACTGTGAGGTTCTTGTGGACGGTGGCCAG
Source organism: Micromonospora sp. NPDC048843 (assembly GCF_040649965.1). Lineage (NCBI taxonomy): Bacteria > Bacillati > Actinomycetota > Actinomycetes > Micromonosporales > Micromonosporaceae > Micromonospora > Micromonospora sp. NPDC048843. Next base: position 5,190 of record NZ_JBEZGJ010000226.1, on the reverse strand, counting down.
CCAGTTGTGTTCTTCGGGGGTCATGTCGTCGTCCTCCAGGAGTCCGATGGAGCTGAGGTACCGGCGGAACAGGGGCCGCTGGTCGCGGCCCGCCTTGATGGCGTCGCGGAAGAAGCTGAAGTGGGTGTGCCAGCGGTGGGAGCTGTCGCCACTGGTGCGCTTGCCGAGGCGGTCCCACCGCCGCACAGTGGTGCCGTCGGGGCTGTAGATGATCTCCCGGATGTCCCGGGCGTCGGCCGCGTTCGCGACGCACTGCGCGACGCACCAGACCGAGAAGCTGGGCAGCGTGTTCGTACGACCACCGGAGCGGACATTGAACTGGCCGACGTCCAACGCCGCCGCGTCGAGGGTCAGCCCGGCCCGGTCGCGGGGCGACTCGACCACCGAGTAGTCGTTAGTGACCACCCGGTCCGATCCGCAGTGGTAGCCACCCCGGTGGGCTGAGTCGCCGACGATGCCGACCTCGCCCGGGTCCAGGTCGTCTGGCCCGGGGGCGTTGTCGAGGTGAGTGAGGAGCAGGCTTCGGAGGGCCAGAAGATTAGCCGGGGCCCGGGTCATGGGGTCCCCCTTTCCGAGAGGCGGGGACCGGGCACGACGTCACACCGCGTACGCGGTGCTGGGCTTGGGGCGAGCCCGGCCTACTGGTGCACGGCGCCGGGCGTTGACTCAACCATAGCCCGCGTTTTGGACAAACGCCCAGCTCAGAGCAGGTCAGTGCAAACTGGAGACTGCCGAGGGTCAGAGTGGACGATTGGCAACAGCAGCGCCGAGGGGTGAGCCGAATCGTGCAAAACCTGCCGCCAACCGGCACGCAGCGTCACCGCCGTGCCGAGGGGTTCCCCGGTGCCGGGGTTGCGGGCCCACCGTGGATGGGCACCACCGGAGACCTGCACCCGCAGTCGGTTTCCGGCGGCGAAGCGGTACGCGGTCGGCCAGAGCGGCACCGGAATCCGCAGTGCCCCGGAAGGGTCGGTCGGGAAGCGCTCTGGCGTGACCCGCACCAGGCCGTCGCACACGTTCCACGAGCGACCCTGGCGGTCCACGTCGCACAGGCGAACGAAGACGTCCAGGTAGGGCAGATCGCTGCGGAGGTGGATCTCGGCGCGGACCGGGCCGATCACCTCGACCGGCGCGGTCAGTGGGGCGCTGGTGTAGGTCAGCACGTCGGGGCGGGCCTCGACACGCCTGTTGTCGACCGGGCCGGCCCGTTGGGCGACGAGCAGTGGACCGCCCAGCGACGGGGTGGGGTCGGCGGGGTCGTAGAGCAGAGCGTCCGGTGCCGACGCGACAGGTGGGCGTGCCGCCAGCTCGCCACCGGGTTGCAGGTGCCAGGCGGTCTCGACCGCTGGGGGTGGCCAGTCCGGCAGGTCCCGCCAGCCGCCACCGGCGCCGCCGACGTGGATGCGCACGGGTGGCCGGGCTGGTCCCGCCGGGACGGGCGATCGAGGCACTGCCGGCAGGTGCTCGTCGAGCCAGGCCAACCCCTCGCGCAGCGCGGCCACGAACAGTCCGGGGCTCCCGTGCGTCCACGGGCCGATCACCAGGCGCGACGGTGTGCCGGCGGCGCGCAGCACGGCGTAATCGTCGAGCTGGGCGGGCAGGAAGATGTCGTGCCAACCGCTGACCATGGTCACCGGCGCCCGCACCTTCGCGACCTGGTCGGCGAAGACCCGGGTCCGCCAGTAGGCGGCCTGCGGTGTGTGGTGGCGCAGCCACTCCTGGAAGAACGGGATGGTCACGCCGGTGGCCACCCGGTCGGCCTCGACCAGGGGGAGGTGCTCCAGCGCGGCGGCCAGCCGGGGTTGCCCGCGCTTGAGCTCCCACTGCCGGGCCAGCCACGGCACTGTCTGCGCGTGCAGCAGCTCCGCCCAGGTCAGCACTGTGTCCAGGGCGAAGGACTCCCCCGCGTACGTCGAGTCGCGGGTGGCCGAGGCTGTCACCACGGCGACCATCGCGCGCAGTTCCTCGCCGGCGTCGGCGGCCAGGGCCCACTGGGCGAAGCCCTGGTAGCTGACCCCGAACATGCCGAGTTGCCCGGACCACCAGGGCTGGCGACGCAGCCAGTCCAGCGTGTCCGCGCCGTCGTCGCGCTCGTGCACCAGCGGGGCGAACGTTCCACCTGAGCCGCCGGTGCCCCGGCACGACTGGATCACCGCGTGTCGACCCCGGGCGGCGAGCAGCCGACCGAGCAGCCGCAACGGCCCACCCCGCCCGTAGGGGGTGCGGATCAGCACTGTCGGCGCGCCGCGGACGGCCGGGGCGTAGTGGTCGGTCCGCAGCACCACACCGTCGCGGGCCCGCACCGGGAGGTCACGGCGGACCCGCACCGGGCCGGGGCGGGTCGGTGGCAGGTGCAGCGCGGCGCTGGCGAGGCGGGTGACGAGGTCCGGCACCGGTCAGCCCGTCGGGCGGCGGGGTGACTCCGGCCGGGCGGCGCGCACCGCGTCGCGGTGCCCGCGCAGCGACTCGCTCATCTCCGCCATGAACCGGTGCACCACCTCCAGCTCGTCCTCGCTGAAGCGGGCCATCACCGTGTCGGTACGGGCGCCCAGCGGGCGGAAGAACTCCATGGCCAGGGCGGCACCCTGGTCGGCGTAGTGCAGCAGCACCTTGCGCCGGTCGACGGTGTCCCGGTCGCGACGGATGTGCCCGGCCCGTTCCAGGCGGTCGATCAGGGCCGTGACCGAGCCGGAGGAGAGGTTCAGCTGCTCGCCGAGACGGCCGGGGGTGATCGGGTCACCGAGCAGTTCGGCGTCCATCACCGCGATCAACGCCTGCAGGTCGGTCGGGTTGAGGCCGTGCAGGTTGGCGAAGGCGTGGCCGACCTGCTGGGCGTCCACCGCGTACCGCCGGAGGTTGTTGGTGATCTCCGCGACCAGCTGCTCGCGGCGCGTGTCGCGCCGTCGGTACATGCCGTGAGTCGCCACCTCGCGCCGCTCTTCCCGTCGTCGGTCCCCCGGGTTGCAGCATAGAACAGCCCCGGATAATCTCGGCTATCAAGATACTCGGCTTTCGAAAGACCTTGAGGTCACCTGATGTCTGTGTTCACCAGAGTCGCTCGTGGCCGGCTGGCCGCCTGGCTCACAGTGGCCGCCGCGATCGTCGTGGGCGCCGCCGTCTTCGGGACACCTCAGCCGGACAACCCGGCGCCGGTGTCCGCCACCGGCCTGTCCGTGCAGTGGCAGTCGACCCAGGTGCAACGTCTGCAGGATCAGCTGCCCTCCAGCGACGTGCAGCCGGCCATCGTGGTGATCAGCCGTGGTGACGGCGGCGCGCTGAGCGAGGCCGACCGGGCCACCGTCGGCGCCCGCGCCGACGGTCTGCGCCGCTTCGCGGTGGGTGGGCAGGTCAGCCCCGCCCAGGTCTCCCCGGACGGCGCGGTGGCCCTTGTCGCCGTGCCGCTGGACACCGCCGGCGGGCAGGAGATCGTCACCGACGCGGTGACCCAGCTGCGCGCCACCCTCGCTGACCTACCCGACGGGCTGACCGCCGAGGTGACCGGCGCCCCGGCGTTCACCGCCGACCTTTCCTCGGTGTTCGACGGCGCCGACGTCACACTGCTCGTCGTGACCGCCGCCGTGGTCGCGCTGCTCCTGCTGATCACCTACCGCAGCCCGTTCCTGTGGATAGTGCCGCTGGCCGTGGTCGCCGCCACCGAGCAGCTCACACTGCGCGCGGTGGACGTCATCGTGCCGGGCGTCGGCATCAACCTCCAGCAGGGTCAGGTCACCGGCATCGCCAGCGTGCTGGTCTTCGGCGCCGCCACCGACTACGCGCTGCTGCTCATCGCCCGCTACCGGGAGGAGCTGCGCCGCGAGGAGGACCGGTTCGCGGCGATGCGCGCCGCGTTGCGGCGCACCGCGGAGCCGATCCTCGCCAGCGGCGGCACCGTCGTGCTCGGCGTGCTCACCCTGCTGCTCAGCGAGCAGGAGACCAACCGGGCGCTGGCCGTGGCATGCGCCACCGGTGTGGTCTTCGCCATGCTCTCGGCCCTGTTCGTGCTCCCCGCCGTGCTGGTGCTGTTCGGTCGCGGCCTGTTCTGGCCGTTCGTACCCCGGGTCGGCGGCCCGGTGCGCGAGGGTCGGCTCTGGGGTCGGCTCGGCGCCGCCGTGCAACGCCGCCCGGTGGTTGTCGCGACGCTGGCCACACTGCTGCTCGGCGGCCTGGCACTGGGTGGGCTCGGCATCCGTACCGGCCTGTCCGAGACCGAACAGTTCCGGGCCGAGCCCGAGGCGGTGACCGGGGCACAGACCCTGGCCCGGGCCTTCCCCGCCGGCAGCACCCAGCCCGTCGCCGTGATCACCACCCCGGCGGCGGTGCGGGCGGTCACCGACGCAGCCACGGCCGTGCCCGGTGTCGCCTCGGCACGCCCCGGCGACGCCGGCGCGGCCATCGCCCAGGTCGACGTGGTCCTCGACGCCGAACCCGGCACCACCGCCTCGGACCGCGCGATCGAGGCGCTGCGGGCGGCGGTCGCCGCCGTTCCCGACTCCGCGCCGCCGGCCGCCGCCGGCGCCGACGCCCCGCCCGGGGCCATCGTCGGCGGCTCCGTGGCCGCCACCTACGACTCCGACGAGGCCAACGACCGGGATCTGCGACTCATCCTGCCGATCATCCTGCTGCTGGTCGCCGCCGTGCTCGTGCTGCTGCTACGCGGTCTGCTCGCGCCGCTGCTGTTGGTGCTGACCGTGATCGCGTCGTACTTCGCCAGCCTCGGCGCGGCCTGGCTGCTCTTCGACCACGTGCTCGGCTTCCCGGCCCTGGACAGCGGTGTACTGCTGCTGGCCTTCGTCTTCCTGGTGGCGCTCGGGGTGGACTACAACATCTTCCTGGTCACCCGGGCCCGGGAGGACGCCCGCAGCGCCGGCACCCGCGCCGGGATGCTCTCCGCCCTGCGGGTCACCGGTGGTGTGATCACCAGCGCCGGAGTGCTGCTCGCCGCGGTCTTCGCCGTACTCGGTGTGCTCCCGCTGATCACCCTGACCCAGATCGGGATCATCGTCTGCATCGGTGTCCTGCTCGACACCCTGCTGGTCCGTACGGTCCTGGTGCCGGCGCTGGCGTTCCTGCTCGGCGACCGCTTCTGGTGGCCCGGTCGCATCACGCGTGACCCGGTGCAGGCCACCCCGCACTCGCCCGAGCCGGTCGCCGCGCACGACTGACCGACTCGACGGGAGCCGTGGCGGATCC
>NZ_JBEZGJ010000225.1:0-9484 GCF_040649965.1 Micromonospora sp. NPDC048843 | reverse complement strand
GGGCGAGCGCTGGGAACTGATTGCCGAGTCGACCCCCGTGTGCGTCGGGGGCTGGCAGGCACCGCGACGCGAGTACGTAGCGCGACACCTGCCGAGCGGGCGGATCATCGCGCGTTGGGACACCCAGTACGGGCTACTCGCCCGGACCGCCCGCCGGTACCTTCACCTCGCGGCTCGCGGGCCATCGAACCAGTGACGCCAGCCGGCCTACCATCACCAGACCGTGCGGCACCACCGCTCACACCGCCGCGCGACGGCGGGCAGGGCAACGGCCGGGGGGTTAGTTTGGCGAACTCCCCCCGGCCGCCTGGTGCCGACGCCACACAGGCCCCCAAAGGCCCATACGCCGAACACGTGCCGCCCATCGCACGACACCCGTCACGGGCCATCGGAGCAGGAAAGTGATCAACGGACGTGTCGGGCGGCTCGCGCAGCCCCTACGGCCGCCCAACCGGCCGATGCGGCATCATCGGCGCATGCCCACCCGCAATCCCGACGACAGCAGCCGCGTAGGCCGTGCCGAGGCCGCAACGATGCTCGGCATCTCCCTCAGCCACCTGGACACGCTCTACGGCGAGCGGGCTACCAACGGCTTTCCCGAACGCGTCGACGGCACCAAATGGCTCGCCGAAAGCATCGCCTCCTACCAGCTGCCCCGAGTCAGAGCCCGACGCGCCGCGAGCGCCGCCGTAGACCGCAGCGGCGATCCCGACGAGCTCGTGAACAGCACCACCGTCGCGCGCATGCTGGGCTACCAAAGCGCCGATTCACTGCAAGGACAAAACCGGATCTGGCCGCTCCTGCTTGAGCGCGTCGACGACGAATCCCTCACCCCCACCGGCCGTAAGCGCCGGCGCTGGAAGCGCCGCACCGTGTGGGACATCGCCGACAGCCGCACCGGGCAAGGCGCACCCCACACCGGCCGCCCTCGCGCCACACCCCAGGGCCACCCCGACCGCTCCGGTGATCCCGATGAACTCGTCGGCGCCCCCGAGGCCGCACGCGTCCTCGGATACAACAGCCCGAACGCCCTGCCCGACGACGCGCTTCGCCAAGCCGACGAAGACAACGTCGGCCCCAGAGGCCGCCACCGCCGCAGGTGGAAGCGCGCGACGCTGTGGGCGATCCTGGATCAAGCAGAGCAGCGCCGGTAGCTCGCCCAACGGAACTCGAATCCGGCAACACCCACACCAATCATCGAGTGCCGCCGGGTTTCAGGCCCGGTCCTAGCGGACCGGAAACCGGAAGCGGCCTGCGGCCGCACTGCTCAAAACCCCTTCTCCTTCGGTGGGGGCCGAACAGGCTAGCGACGTGCTCGCTCCGGTCAAGTCCGGCCGCGGCTCGCAAAACATCATGCACACCCCGCATGATCTTTTCCTCGAAACCCCGCGCCCGGACTTGACCTCCACTGCGCGCGCCACGGGTCGAGTGAACTCGCCCCCACCGCCGGAAGAAGTGGGGGGACGCGCCACGGCCGCACCCCGCGCGCTGGTCGGCGTAGCCGCCGACATCCACTTTTCAAGATCATAAAATCCGATGTCCGAACAGGGCAAACAGGGTAGTCACAGGACGCTAAACCGGGTAGAGTAATAGTTGTTCGGAGGGGACGGCGAACCCCCACCGCACACCACACAAACCCCCAACCAAGGAGACGCATGGGCACCAATGACGACGCCCCGCCGATCATGGAAGAGTACGGCTGCGCCACCTGCGGCCTATCCCTGACGGCTATCACCAGTAGGGACGAGGTGTTCTTTCTCCACCCCGGCCGCGACGCGGAGGACCACGACCCCGACCCGGTCCCACTGGCGCAACTTGCCAACTGGCAGCCCGTGTGCGACTTCTGCTCGGCACCGCACCCCGTGGCAACCTTCACCTTCGAAAACGTCGACCTAGCCGTATCAACCGACAGCGCCGATGCACAGTTGCACAACTTCGGCAACAAGTGGAACGCGTGCGAGGCGTGTGCGCGCCTGGTCGAGCAGCGGAACCCCGAAGGTCTCACCCAACGCGCCCACAAGCGGTTTCTCCGCAAGGGCCACACCATTAATCTGCAAGTGCTGCGGTCCATGCACCAAGCGTTATTCACCGCGACGCCCACCACGCCCGTACGGCAGCCGATCGCGTCGGTCGGCAGCGCCACTCATCGCGGCAACGCCAGCGGCGACGACACCGCCCCCGCTCCCGAGGTGCGGTCACTCCGCCCGCAGATGCTGCCAAAGGTGCGGGACAGGCTTGTGCGCTTCTGGCGGACCGCCGGCCCGGCATTCCTGCTTGACGCCCTCGCCCGAGGCCACACGTACAAGGTGCCCGGACACATGCCCCCTGGCGCTGCCCTCGACGCGCCGGCTGCCACCGTCGACCACCGCAACCCCGAGCCACTACGGCAGTACGCCGCCCTCATGGCCAACCACGCGGAGGACGCGCGCATCTTCTGGATCGACCCCGACTTCACCGCCCTGGCCGCGCATGCGGCACGCGATCTGCCTGACGTTCGCATCGAACAGGTGGAGCTGCCCGCCCCCAACGGGCTGCTCATCTGGCACACGCCGATCTACCAGCCGACCGATCCGGCATCCGGCGTAGTAATTCCGGTCATCGCCGCACAGTGGGGACCAGTGCCCGGCGGCATCTGGGCCACGTTCTACACCCACGCCGAATGGATCATGAGAGGCGAGCGGCTCACGGAAACCCGGATGCAGAATTTCCGCGAGAAAGTCGGCTGGCTGATCCCCATAAGCACTGGGGAAGGGCTGCGTTTTGGCCAGCCCTACGCGCCCGCCAGCGAAGAGACCCGCCTCATGCTGTGCTCCCTGATCGCTACGTGGATCCTCACCACGCAGCCTGACGCGGAGGTCACTGACGAGCCAGCCGACAAGGCAACCCGCAGGGCGTACCAACGCGCCAACCGGCCCGCCCCACTCGTGCGACTCGTGCGACTGCGCCGCAAGCAGCAGCCACGACGCGACACCACCGACGACACGCCAACGCGCGTCTACACCCGCCGATGGTGGGTCAAAGGGTTCTACCGAGAGCAGCCCTACGGCCCAGGTCGCGCGCTGCGCCGCCGCACCTACGTACGCCCGCACATCAAGGGGCCGGACGACGCGCCGCTCATCCTGAACCAACAGGTACACGTGCTCGGCAACCCCAGGAACCAGAACGAGCAGTGACAGCTACCGGGGGGAGTCGCCGCACGCGACTCCCCCCGGTCGCCCCACTCGTCCCAGGCTTTCCAAGTAGACACCCGACCATTAACCGGGTATAGTAATAGTTGTTCGGGTGGGACGGCGAACCCCACCAGGACAACCGCCAAACCCCAAGGAGATTTCGTGAGCAGACATCGACTCGACGCCCTGCCCAACCGGGGCGGCTACACCGTGGTTGTGGGGTGGGATCGCCCGCTAGACAGCTACTTCGCCCAGGTGATCAACGAGGGCGAGCTGAACGAGGACAACCCCGACTACATGCCGCTTTGGCTCGGCGCGGACACGCGTATCACCGACCCGTACACGATCATCGAGGCAGTGCGTCCGTACGCCGTCATCCCCGACACCCTGCGCGCCGACCTTGAGGCGGATCGAGCCTGGGAGGGCACCCGCAACCAGCCCGGATTCGCGCGCACAGCCCCGATCGTCCCCGGCCCAGCCCCCCTCGAAACGTCGGGAAAACTGTTCTACACAACCGCCAGCGGAACCCTGTCCACCTGCGCCCTACGGGTGTACCGCACCGGCATCTTCTCGGTCGCAGTCGTCGTCACCGACGTACCCTCCCGCACTCCGTCACGGACGCAGCGACTCATCCGCGCACTGACCCGCCGGACCAACCCGCAGCGAGCACCAATCACGGAGCACGCCTCCACCATCCATGCCCTGTTGCGCGTCACCTTCGACGGGCAGGAGGTCGAGCACATCGAGTACACGCCGCATCAGACCGGCGAGGTCTTCCACGCGTTCAGCGTCGCCGACGACGGCAGCACGACCCGCGTGGCGATCCCGCCTGACGACATGGTCCACCGCTTCGGCGCGGACATCACTCGATAGGCCGGGCGACGCCCACCCCAGCTCTCCGACCGCCAGGATGCCGGCCGGACGACCCGGCCGGCACCACCCAGCCCGAAAGACTCCCCATGCCCGAGACTCCCATTCCCGTTCCGCTGCGACACCGCCCCACCGTCGGCGGATTGGTCGTGCCGTGGATCACCGTTCAGATGCCGGACGGCCGGTACCGCTTCGGAGCGATCGACGCCGACCGGCTACGAACCGCCTTCATCGACCATCTCTGCCAAATCTGCGGCGAACAGATGTCCCGGCTGTTTGTCTTCGCCATGCGCACCGTCGACTTTGAACGGCTCATCAGCACCGAGCCGGCCATGCACCCCGAGTGCGCCCGCTACAGCGTGACCGCGTGCCCCATGATCGCGGGCCACATGACCCACTACCGCGCCCAGGCGTCGGACGCCCCCGAATCTGCCGGCGACCCGCACGGGGCTCGCCCCGGACACAGAGCCCACGAATGGCGCTTACTGTGGACGACCGGCTATCGCACGACTTTGGACCCCCGGACCCGGACCCCGGCGGCCGAGATTCCCATTGAACTCTTGCAGCGGGTACAGCGGATCAAGCCGCCCACCCCGGACCGGTAGCCAACGCCACCTGACGGCGGTCCGCACTGGGCCGCCGTCGGGTGGCGTCGGGTTTCAGGCCCGGTCCTAGCGGACCGGAAACCGGAAGCGGCCTGCGGCCGCACTGCTCAAAACCCCTTCTCCTTCGGTGGGGGCCGAACAGGCTAGCGACGTGCTCGCTCCGGTCAAGTCCGGCCGCGGCTCGCAAAACATCCAGCACACCCCGCATGATCTTTTCCTCGAAACCCCGCGCCCGGACTTGACCTCCACTGCGCGCGCCACGGGTCGAGTGAACTCGCCCCCACCGCCGGAAGAAGTGGGGGGACGCGCCACGGCCGCACCCCGCGCGCTGGTCGGCGTAGCCGCCGACATCCACTTTTCAAGATCATAAAATCCGATGTCCGAACAGGGCAAACAGGGTAGTCACAGGACGCTAAACCGGGTAGAGTAATAGTTGTTCGGAGGGGACGGCGAACCCCCACCGCACACCACACAAACCCCCAACCAAGGGAGAGTGCGCATGAGCACCGCATCCACAATCCTGCTTGCAGCTACCTCCGTGTCATGCATCGCGCTTCTCGCGCGCAACAGGAAGCTTCGCACCGATCTCGTCACCGCTCGTTTCGAGGCCCACCACGACGCCCTGACTGGACTGCCGAACCGTCGCGCCCTGCTCCTGCACCTGGACCACCTGCTTGCCGACCGGACCCGTCCGGTAGCCGTGGCCCTTGTTGACCTCAACCGCTTCAAGGAAATCAACGACGAGCACGGCCACACCGCCGGAGACCTCGTGCTCTGCCGGGTGGCGGAGACCCTGCGAGGGCTTCGCCTTCCGCGCACGATGGTCGGCCGAATGGGAGGTGACGAGTTCATGATCATCATTGATGACGGCATGTACACCGCCCGCAACAACGCCGAAGCCGCCGCCCAGGCGCTCGACGCAACGACCGTCATCCTCGGGGCAACGAACTTTGGCTGTTACGCCAGCCTTGGGCTCGCCCTCGCAGACCACAACGACATCACCGCCGTCGACCTTATCCGCCGAGCAGACGCCGCCATGTACGCAGCCAAGCGACGCGGCGGGGGCCTCAGGGAGTGGCACGAGAACGTCGGCGCGACCGTCACGGCAACGCTCCCGATGCAGCGCCGCCGCTATCGGTTCTAGCCGGCCCCGGGTGGCCCGGAACCCCGGGTAGTTTCGGGCCACCCGGATAGACACAACCCTCAAGACCGGGTATAGTAATAGCCGTTCGGTAGGGACGGCGAACCCCTTTCGAACACCCACCAAACCCCATGCGAGGAGTCTCACGATGCCCGCGCTAGCTGCTCCCACCGAAGCGCTCCCGGCCCTTCATGCCGACCCCCACACGCGACACATCCTGCACCTGCTCGACGCAGCCCGCCGCCGCATGGCAGAGGTCATCACCTTTCTGCACCTGTGCGAGCACGCCCCGGCCTGGCCCACGACACCCACCCACAACACCGCCGCCGCCATCGAACTACGCGCGGCCACCGTCGCCCTGATCATGTACGCCCGCCGACACTGCTGCGACGCCTGCAACCCCGGCCGAATGCGGGCCACGCTGCGACTGGCCGCCTTGCTGCTCGACCTGTGGCAGAACGGCAAACACCACGTACAGCGCCCCGACCTGTACCCCGTCACGCTCGCCCATAGCGCTGGACGGTTGTTCCGAGACACCGCCGGATGGGTCACCACCGGCGACCCGGGCCGCCTGCTCGGTCAGCACGTCTGACCCGCGCGGATCGCCCGGCCGCTGACAAAGCGGCCGGGCCACCGCACCGCAGACGTCACCGACGCGCATCGAGCGCGCCGCCGCCGGCTGCCGCTCCCGTCCCGCACCGCCAGGCCCCACAGCGCAAACCCTCAACTCTCCCGAGAGGCACCAGCATGAGACTGACCCGCCCCGAACTCGCCACCATCGCCCACGCCTGCGACGACTGGGCATCCAACTACTTCCACAGCCCAATCCACGGCGGCAAGGACGCGGCCGTCCGCTACATCGCGGACCACCACCTCGGCGGATTGACCACGAAATACGGTCGCCCCAAGATTTGGGACGCCGTCGCCGCGCACCTCGACGCTAACCCCGACACACTCACCGCGCCACGCACCACCATCGCCGAACGCAGCGCCCGCGAGGATGCGCGCAACGCCCGCGCAACCGAATATCTCAACGCGGCACTGCACCACCACAAGGCCGCCGAGCCCTACGAAGCGCTGGCGCTCATCGATCGCGCGGAACTCGCGTCGCCCACCTTCAAAGACTTCAGCCAGCACCGCGCCGCCGTACGCAAGAAGACCCCGCCCTTTCCCTCTGTCGACCTCTCGGGAACCGGGCTGCGCTACCGCGCACCGCTTCCCCTCGCCGGCCCGCTTGCCGGCCCGCCAGTGGCGTACCACGGCCTCCAGCGACGCCACTGGGTCTACCCGGGCCGACCCGTAGTCGAAGGAGACTGGCCCGCCGCCACCCCGGAAATGTGCACTGTCACCGACGCCGCACCCGAAACCATGTCATGGCCTGCCGATGACCCTGCCGCGCTCGACACAAACAGCACCCAATGGCTTGCTGACGGGCTAATCCTGGTTTGCAACGGCTGCGGACTAGCCTGGACCTGAACCATCAGCGCCCGGTATGGACCGGACCCGTACCGGGCGCTGATTTGGGCCTTCCACACGGTCCATGTCGCAGCGGTCCCGAACTAGGCTCCCGCGCCGCCTGCCGATGCGCCGCCGTCGCGGTCCGGACCCGCATTTGCTGGCACCGCCACCGCCGTACGCCGACGACGAGGCACCACCTCGCCCAGCGCGGCAATCCGGGCGCGCACCGCAGCTCCATCCGCGCCACGCCGAAACGCCCGCACCCGCGCCACGTCCACCCCGGTCAAGTCCGCCGCCAGGCCGTCATCGCGCAGCACCGTCGCCAGGACCGCCACAGCCAACCCGTGCGCCGCCGCAGCCGTGCCCACTTCCAGATCCAGCCGCGCGACGACCTCACGCCGACGCCGCTCCGCATCCTGCACCGTCCCGGCCGCCTGCTCGACCGCCCGCACCGCACGCAGCTCCAATTCCTGCCGCCGCCGCAGCGCCGCAGTCGCATCATTCCCCGTTTTACTCGCCATTCCCCGACCGTAGCGACCACGGCCGGCAGCTCACCAGATCAAGCACCCCGCCGATTCATCTATTCGTTCGATGCTGGCCGCAGTTCACCACCTTCCCGCCCTACCGTTCAGCCTCAGCCACGCACTCCTCAGCCTGCCCAAACGGCTACCGCTCCGTTTCTTGCTCGCTTACGGGGGATACACCCCCTTGCATTCTCCATCGCCATTCAATAGTTGATCTTCTACGGTCGAGTCATGTTGTCCGTCACGCGCATCTCGCCCGGTGACGGCTACCGCTACGTCATAGAACAGGTCGCCGCTGGCCGCCATGACCTGCGCCCACTGGGAGACGGAGGGCCAACGCCCTACTACATCAACCACACCGCGCGGGGAGAGAGCCCCGGCTGGTGGACCGGCAACGGCGCAGCCGTCCTCGGCGTCGCCGGCTGGGTCAACGAGCGGCAAATGCGGTACCTCATCGGCCAAGGACGTCACCCGGTCGCCGGTTATCGGCTCGGGCAGAAATGGCGGATCTACAGGCCGATGACCGACGAGTACCGCGAGAAGGCAGTCCAGCGTGCGCTGGCGCACCTGCCCGCCGATGCCACAGTGGAGCAGCGCGACAAGGTATGGCACGACATCATGAACGCGCCGGAGCGGCGGGCCGTATCCGCATACGACGTCACCGTCTCCCCTGTTAAATCCGTATCGCTGCTGTGGGCGTTCGGCGACGACGCGGTCAAGCAGGACGTTATGGCCGCCCACCACGCCGGGGTGCGGTCGCTCCTCGATCACCTCCAGCGCCATGGTGCGTTCGCCCGCGCCGGCGCGGGCGGCGTCCGCCAACTCGACACCGCGGGGCTGGCAGCGCTGGTCTTCGACCACCGGATGAGCCGCGAGCGCGACCCGCAGCTGCACTCGCACGTCGTCGTCTCCAGCAAGGTCCAGACGGTGACCGCGGACGGCGATCCGCAGTGGCTGGCCCTCGACGGCAAGGCCTTCTACCGCGCGACCACCGCCGGGCGGGTCGCCTACGAACGCGCGGTGGAAGTCGAACTTCACCGCCGCCTCGGGGTTAGCTTCGCCGCGCGGGATGACTCCGGGATCCGCGAAATCGTCGGTTTCAGCGAGGCGTCGCTGCGCCACTTCGGCAAGCGGCGGGGCGCGATCACCGAGGAGATGGACCGCCGCACCGACAGGCAGGCTCCGGCGACGCGATCCGCGGCCGCGCAGTGGCGTCGCCGCGCGCAGGACGCGACGTTGCGGACCCGCCGGCCGCACAAGGGCGCCGAGTCCACCCAGCAGGCCGTGCAGCGCTGGCATGCCGAGGACCGTACTGCACGAGTCGACACCGCCGGGCAAGTACGCCTCATCCTCGGCGGCGCCGCCCGTGATGACACTGCCGTCACCGCGAGGCGGGTCCTTCGCCGCGCGTACCGGCTACACCCCGACGGCGTCGACGAAGCAGCGCTCCGCGCGGCCGCCGCGCAGCTCAATGTCTCCGCCACCGACCACGACCGCATCATCGACGCGGCCGTGCGCACCGACGTGCGCCTCGCTCTCGCTCGCGCCGTGGGCAACCTCGGCCACGAGCGGGCCGTGTTCGGCCGCGAGCACCTTGAGTTGGCCATCGGCCGCGTCCTCGACATCACCCCCGGGAACGACGAGTCCACGCCGGGGAAGTCGAAGACGTGGCGGAACAGCAGCGCGCACAGGCCGAGGGTCGCCGCGAAGCTGAGC
>NZ_JBEZGJ010000224.1:0-9593 GCF_040649965.1 Micromonospora sp. NPDC048843 | reverse complement strand
GATGGTTCCAGGATGGCGTACCTCGAAAGATTCGTGGTGACGCAGCAAGGCTGGCAGTCGAGAAGAATCTCGACTCTCCAGGTCGCAGCGCGACCTGGAGCCGTCGTATCCGAACGATGGGTGAGCGAGGTTACGGACGCTCGGCGTGCGCGCCCAGGTCGGCGAGCTTCGCCTCGAAGTCCTCGTAGCCCCGGTTGATCAGGTCCACGCCGTACACCCGGGAGGTGCCCTCGGCCGCGAGCGCCGCGATCAGGTGGCTGAACCCGGCCCGCAGGTCCGGGATGACCAGGTCGGCGGCGTGCAGCTTGCTCGGCCCGGCGATCACCGCGGAGTGCTTGAAGTTACGCCGGCCGAAGCGGCACGGGGTGCCACCGAGGCAGTCCCGGTAGACCTGGATGTTGGCGCCCATCGAGTTGAGGGCCTCGGTGTAGCCCAGCCGCTGCTCGTAGACCGTCTCGTGGACGATCGACAGGCCGCGGGCCTGGGTCAGCGCCACGACCAGCGGCTGCTGCCAGTCGGTCATGAAACCGGGGTGCACGTCGGTCTCCAGCGCCACCGCGTTCAGCTCGCCACCCGGGTGCCAGAAGCGGATGCCGCCCTCCTGGCCGGGGTCGCCCAGCTTCGGCGCGCGGGCGTCGGTGACCTCGTACTCGCCGCCGACCGAGCGGAAGATGTTCAGGAAGGTCATCATGTCGGCCTGCTGCGCGCCCAGCACCTCGACGTGACCACGGGTCGCCAGGGCGGCGGCCGCCCAGCTCGCCGCCTCGATCCGGTCCGGGATCGGCCGGTGGGTGTAGCCGTGCAGCTTGGGCACGCCCTGGATCTCGATCACCCGGTCGGTGTGGACCTTGATGATCGCGCCCATCTTCTGCAGGATGCAGATCAGGTCGATGATCTCCGGCTCCACCGCGGCGTTGCGCAGCTCGGTGACGCCCTCGGCCATCACGGCGGTCAGCAGCACCTGCTCGGTGGCGCCGACGCTCGGGTACGGCAGGGAGAACTTGGTGCCGTGCAGCCCGTTCGGCGCGGACAGGTGCAGACCCTCCGGCCGCTTCTCGACAGTGGCGCCGAACTCTCGCAGCGCCTGGAGGTGGAAGTCGATAGGGCGCGGGCCGATGTGGCAGCCGCCCAGATCCGGGATGAACGCGTGCCCGAGCCGGTGCAGCAGCGGGCCGCAGAACAGGATCGGAATCCGGCTGGAACCGGCGTGCACGTTGATCTGGTCGGTGCTGGCGCTCTCCACGTTCGCCGGGTCGAAGACGAGCTCGCCGTCCTCGGCGCCGTCGGTGACCTTGACGCCGTGCAGGCCGAGCAGACCCCGCACCACCTCGACATCGCGGATCTTCGGCACGTCGAACAGCCGGCTCGGGCTGTCGCCGAGCAACGCGGCGACCATCGCCTTCGATACCAGGTTCTTCGCGCCGCGCACGCGGATCCGCCCTTCGAGCGGAGTACCTCCGTGCACAACCAGGACGTCGTCGGTCAACGCAACCTCCAGCGCGTCGGTGCTGCCGTGTTGATGGTGGGGCGCCTGAACGTTGTCGCTACCCCGGATGCGGCCATGTCGAAACGGCCCGCGTGTGTCGTCGCTTGGGCAGCATAGCCCTCGGTGACGAAAAAGGACTCGGTCACATCGGCGTGTGTGGCATTAATCGGTGATCCGGCACTTTTGCGTACCAAGAGCGCTACGGATCGTGATCAGGACACCGTCGGCGGCGGAGTGTCCGCGCCGGGCAACGCGAGCATCTGATCGAGCGCGACCCGGGCGTGGTGCGCGGTGTCGGGGTCCACCGTGATCTGGTTGACGACCCGGCCCGCGACCAGCTCCTCCAGGGCCCAGACCAGGTGCGGCAGATCGATCCGGTTCATCGTCGAGCAGTAGCAGACGGCCTTGTCCAGGAACATGATCTGCTTGTCCGGGTGCGCCAGCGCGAGCCGGCGGACCAGGTTCAGTTCGGTGCCGAGCGCCCACGCCGAGCCGGCCGGAGCCGCCTCGATCGTCTTGATGATGTATTCGGTGGAGCCGACGTAGTCGGAGGCCGTGACCACCTCGTGCCGGCACTCCGGGTGGACCAGGACGTTGACCCCGGGCACCCGCTCCCGTACGTCGTTGACGCTCTCCAGGGTGAACCGGCCGTGCACCGAGCAGTGCCCCCGCCACAGGATCATCTTGGCGTCGCGCAGCTGCTCCGGGGTGAGCCCGCCACCGGGCTTGTGCGGGTCGTAGAGCACGCAGTCGTCCAGCGACAGGCCCATCTCCAACACCGCGGTGTTGCGGCCCAGGTGCTGATCCGGCAGGAAGAGCACCTTCGACCCCTGCTCGAAGGCCCAGTCCAGGGCGCGCTTGGCGTTCGACGAGGTGCAGACCACGCCGCCGTTGCGGCCCACGAAACCCTTGATGTCGGCCGAGGAGTTCATGTACGTCACCGGCACTGTGTCGCCGGCGATGCCCAGCTCGGCCAGCGTGTCCCACGCGGCCTCGACCTGGCCCAGCACCGCCATGTCCGCCATCGAACAACCCGCCGCGAGGTCCGGCAGGATCACCCGCTGGGTGGCGGTGGTGAGGATGTCGGCGCTCTCGGCCATGAAGTGCACGCCGCAGAAGACGATGTACTCCGCGTCCGGGCGGGCCGCGGCCTCCCGGGCCAGCTTGAACGAGTCGCCGGTCACGTCGGCGAACTGGATCACCTCGTCGCGCTGGTAGTGGTGCCCCAGCACGAAGACCTTGCTGCCCAGCTTCGCCTTCGCGGCGGTGGCGCGGGCCACCAGATCCGGATCGCTGGGCGCCGGCAGGTCGCCCGGACACTCGACGCCGCGCTCGGTGTCGGGGTCGCTGCCCCGGCCGAGCAGCAGCAGAGCCGTCGCCGTGTTGGAGGGTTCCACCCAGGTCGAAGTCACGTAGCCCATGGTCCCACAGCGCGAGCGCGACGCAGCCTCGCTCGGTGTGGGCTGCCACACTGCTCGGCATGCGCGTGCTGCTCTGCCCGGACAAGTTCGCCGGCACCCTGTCCGCACCGGAGGTGGCCGCCGCCGTCGCCGCCGGTTGGCGCACCGTCACCGACGGAGACGATCTGCTGATCCGGCCCCTCGCGGACGGCGGACCGGGCTTCGTGGAGGTGCTCGCCGAGGCGCTCGGCGGCCGGCGGGTGCCGGTGCCGACTGTCGATCCGCTCGGGCGCCCGACGCCCGGTGAGATCCTGCTCACCGCCGACGGCTCGACCGCCTACCTGGAGAGCGCGCAGGCGTGTGGCCTGCACCTGCTCTCCGCGGCCGAGCGCGACCCGAAGACCACCACCTCGTACGGGCTGGGTCTGTTGGTGGCCGCCGCTGTGGAGGGCGGTGCCCGCACCGTGGTGATCGGGCTGGGTGGCTCCGGCACCAACGACGCCGGCGCCGGAATGCTCGCCGCGCTGGGCGTGACACCTCTCGACCAGGGTGGCGCCGCGCTGCCGTACGGCGGGGCGGCGCTCGCCGCGGTCGACGCGCTGGACGGCGCGCCCCGGCTACGTGGGGTCCGGCTGGTCGCGGCCACCGACGTGGACAACCCACTGCTCGGCCTGCACGGCGCCAGCAACGTGTTCGGGCCACAGAAGGGCGCCGACCGCGCCGACGTGTTGCTGCTCGACGCGGCCCTGGAGCGTTTCGCGGCGGTGCTGGAACGGGACCTGAACGGCTGTCCGGCGGGGCTCGGCGCGCTGCCCGGGGGAGGGGCCGCCGGTGGCATCGGCGCGGCGCTCCTCGCCCTGGGCGGCGACTGCGAGTCGGGGATCGGCCTGGTCACCCGGGCCACCCGTCTCGACGCCGCGCTGGACACCGCCGATCTGGTGATCACCGGTGAGGGGTCGTTCGACCACCAGTCGCTGCGCGGCAAGGTCGTCGCCGGGGTGGCCGGCGCCGCCCGCGACCGCGGAGTTCCCTGCGTGGTGGTGGCCGGGCAGGTGAGCACCGGCCGGCGGGAGGCCGCCTCGGCCGGGGTGACCGACGCGTACAGCCTGGTGGAGCACTTCGGTGGCGAGCAGAGCGGCGGGCTCGACGCGGCGCTGAGCCGGCCCGCGGAGGGGTTGCGCGAGCTGGGCGCACGGCTGGCCCGGCAGTGGAGCCGCTGAGCGTTCCGACCGCCAGCGCGCCCGCCCCGACCGAGGGCCCACCTGCGGCGGGGGTCACGCCACGCGGGTGAGCACGGCCAAGGCGGCGTAGGATCGGCTGAGGACCACAACCGGGAATCACTGGACGGCGCGTGACGTTGGCCAGTGCGTCCGGACCCAAACCGCGCAGGGAGACTTCCACGTGACCACGCCAGCGCAGACCGAGTCGACCGAGGCCAAGGCCCCTACTTCCGTCGTCCTCACCGACGTCGCGGCGCAGAAGGTCAAGGCCCTGATCGAGCAGGAGGGCCGCGACGACCTGCGGCTCCGCGTCGCCGTGCAGCCGGGCGGCTGCTCCGGCCTGCGGTACCAGCTCTTCTTCGACGAGCGTTCGCTCGACGGTGACGTCGTGACCGACTTCGGTGGTGTCGAGGTCGTCGTCGACCGGATGAGCGCCCCGTACCTTTCCGGCGCGACGATCGACTTCGCCGACCGGATCGACGCCCAGGGCTTCACCATCGACAACCCCAACGCGGGCAGCTCCTGCGCCTGCGGTGACTCGTTCAACTGAGTCACACCACACACCAGCGACGATGGGGCCGTTCTTCGGGACGGCCCCATCGCCGTACCGGTCGGGTCTCGCACCGGTTTGGGAGCGGTCCCGAAGGGGGCCGTGGCGGGCTGGTTGCCGTTGTCCGACCGAGCGGTGACCATCGCGTTGCCGTCCCGGTAGGCTGACCGCGCCCTGCTCCCGACCCCGAGGGTTGACATGAAGATCGCCGTCACCGGCTCGATCGCCACCGATCACCTGATGAGCTTCCCCGGTCGCTTCGCCGACCAGCTCATCGCCGATCAACTGCACAAGGTGTCCCTCTCCTTCCTGGTGGACGACCTGGTGCTCCGCCGCGGCGGCGTGGCGGCGAACATCTCCTTCGGGATGGGTCAGCTCGGGCTGCGCCCGGTGCTCCTCGGCGCGGTCGGCGCCGACTTCGCCGACTACCGCTCCTGGCTGGAGCGCCACGGCGTGGACTGCGACTCGGTGCACATCAGCGAGGTGGCGCACACCGCCCGCTTCGTCTGCACCACCGACACCGACATGTGCCAGATCGCGTCGTTCTACGCCGGCGCGATGAGCGAGGCCCGCAACATCGAGCTGGCCCCGGTCGCCGACCGGCTCGGCGGTCTGGACCTGGTGCTGGTCGGCGCGAACGACCCCGAGGCGATGCTGCGCCACTCGGCCGAGTGCCGCACCCGCGGGTACGCCTTCGCCGCCGACCCGTCCCAGCAGCTCGCCCGGATGCCCGGCGAGGACGTGGTGGCGCTGATCGAAGGCGCCGAGTACCTGATGACAAACGACTACGAGAAGTCGCTGTTGCAGAGCAAGGCGCAGCTCAGCGACGACCAACTGCTGGACCTGGTCAAGGTGCGGGTCACCACGCTGGGCAAGCACGGTGTGGAGATCGCCGGGCGCGGCATCGACCCGATCCACGTACCGATCGCGCGGGAGATCCGCGCGGTCGACCCGACCGGCGTCGGCGACGGCTTCCGGGCCGGCTTCTTCACCGCGCTCTCCTGGGGCCTCGGCCTGGAACGCGCCGCCCAGGTCGGCTCGCTGCTGGCCACGCTGGTCCTGGAGACCGTCGGCACCCAGGAGTACGACGTTCGCCGCGACCTGTTCGTCAAGCGGCTCGCCGAGTCCTACGGCGACACCGCAGCGGACGAGGTCCGCCCCCACCTCCTCCCGGCGTAACCCCGCCCCCACCCTGGCGATCTTGCACTTTCTGTCGCCGTCTTGCGGCTTCTGCACCCCTTTGTCCACGCAGAAACTGCAAGATCGCGGGGGTGGCCGGGGTGGCGCCGGGTTAGTGGGTGCGGCGTACGTCGTGGGCGGGGCCTTCGGGGCCGTTGACGGACCCTAGGAACTCCTGGCCGCGCATCCGGCACCAGGCGGGGATGTCGACCGCCGCCGCGGGGTCGTCGGCCAGCACCCGGACCACAGTCCCGATCGGCACCTCGGGCATCCGTCGCGCCGCCGCGATCACCGGCAGCGGGCAGCGTTGCCCCCGGCAGTCGATCACCTCGTCCGGCGTCGTCACAGCCCCACCACCCCGGCCTCGGCGCGCAGCCCGGCGACTATCCCCGGCAGCTCGGTCAGGAACCGCTCCACGTCCGCCTCGGTCGTCTCCCGGTGCAGGCTGACCCGCACGTTGCCGTGCGAGAGCACCCCCATCGCCTCCAGCACGTGCGACGGACGCAACGTGGACGAGGTGCAGGACGAGCCGGACGACACGGCGAAGCCCCGCCGGTCCAGGGCGTGCAGCAGCGCCTCCCCGTCGACGTACAGGCACGAGAAGGTGACCAGGTGGGGGAGCCGGAGCACCGGGTCGCCGACGACCTCCACGTCGGGCACCTCCGCCGCTACCCGCTCCCGGATCCGGTCCACCAGGGTGGCCAACCGGCCCGCCTCGGCCGCCGCGTCGGCCGCCGCCGCCCGCAGGCTCGCCGCCGCCGCCACGACCGCTGGCAGGTTCACCACCCCGGGGGTACGTCCGCTCTCCCGCTCGTCGGCCGGCCAGGGCGACTCCCAGCGAGTGCCCTTCCGGACCGCCAGCACCCCCACGCCGGGTGGCCCACCCCACTTGTGGGCGCTCGCCGTGAGCACCGACCAGCCGGCCGGTAGGGGCACCCTGCCCACCGACTGCGCCGCGTCCACGTACAGCGGCACACCCACGTCGGCACAGGCCGCCGCCGCCTCGGCGACCGGCTGCACCGTCCCCACCTCGTGACTGGCGGTAATCAACGCGGCCAGCGCGACCCCCGGGGCCCGAACGGCGGTCGACCACGCGGTCAGGTCCAGCCGGCCCAACCGGTCGACCGGCACCGCGGCGGCCGTCCCGCCAGCGTTGACGTGCCGTTCCGCGGCGTGCAGCACCGCCGAGTGCTCGATCGCAGAGTGCACCAGCGTCGACCCGACCCGGCGCCGCCCCGCCAGGCCGCCGAGCACAGCGCCGTGGGCCGCTGTCGTACCACTGGGGGTGAAGGAGACCTCGTCGGCGCGGACGCCGAGCGTCAGCGCGGTGGCCTCGCGTGCGGCGTCGAGCAGTTGCCGGGCCCGGCGGGCCTGCGTGTACAGCTTGCCCGGGTCGGCCCAGCCGTCGTCGAGGGCGGCCAGCAGAGCCTGCCGCGCGACCGGATGCGTCGGCGCGGCGGTCGCCGCGTCCAGGTAGACCGGGGATGCGCTCACAGACCTGCCTTCGTTCGCGGCTGCGGGGCTCGCAACCCCGGCTCGCTCCTCGCGCTCACAGACCAAGACGCTATCGCGGCGGTATGCCTAGGATCCCCCCGATGGGGGTCGGACAGTGACCCCACCACGGCCGAGTCCGTCATGGTCGAGTAATCTGCGACCGTCGGTGACGCCTTTGCCGCGGGTGCTGAGGAAAGACGCACCGCGGCGCGCTAGGGAGGCAGGACCAGGTGGTCGCAAGGAGTTCGGAGGTACGGCCGTCGGCCGTACGGCACAGCGCTTCCCCAGGGGTTGGTGGACGCCGGGGGCGTGGTGCTGGTCGCCTGGCCGGGCTCGGTCTCGGTGGCGTGGCGCTGCTGGTTCTGCTCACGGGCTGTGACGTGGGTCAGACGTTCCACGGCTTCGGCTGGCCGCAGGGCGGCATCTCGCCGGAGTCCAAGCGGATGTACGACCTGTGGATCGCCTCCTGCATCGCCGCGCTCGCGGTCGGCGTCTTCGTGTGGGGCCTGATCTTCTGGTGCGTCGTGCGCTACCGCAAGCGTGGCAACGCGCTGCCGGTGCAGACCCGCTACAACATGCCGATGGAGTTCCTCTACACCATCGCGCCGATCCTGATCGTCTCCGTGCTCTTCTACTACACGGCGATCGTGCAGACCGACGTCGACAAGTTGTCGAAGAACCCGGACGTCACTGTCGAGGTCGTCGCATTCAAGTGGAACTGGCAGTTCAACTACCGGGACGGCCAGGGCACGGAAGCCCGCACCACCGCGTCGACGCTCGGCACCAGTGAGGTCATCCCGGTGCTGGTGCTGCCGACCAACCGGTCCATCCGGTTCGAGGAGACCAGCCGCGACGTCATCCACTCGTTCTGGGTGCCCGAGCTGCTCTTCAAGCGGGACGTCATGCCGGGCAAGATCCGCAACGTGTTCGAGGTCTCGAGCCTGGACGCCGAGGGTGCCTACGTCGGGCGCTGCGCCGAACTGTGCGGCAGCTACCACGCCTTCATGAACTTCGAGCTGCGGGTGGTCTCGCCGGAGAAGTACGACCAGTTCCTCGCGGCCAAGCAGAGCGGCAAGTCGACCCAGGATGCGCTGTCCGCGATCGGTGAGCAGCCGTACGCGACGACCACGCAGCCGTTCGACACGCGGCGGACGCAGGACAACTTCAACCCGGACGACGTTCCGGCCCGCACGGGAAGCTGAGGCAGCCGCATGAAGACCGAGTGGCGTATCTTCCTGATCATCGCCGGTTTCCTCTTCGGCGCCACCATCCTCTACGGCGCCTGGACGAACGGTGCGTCGGGCGGCATCGAGTGGGTCGGCACCGTCGCACTGCTGCTGTCGTTCCTGCTCTGCTCGATGTGCGGTGGCTTCTTCTGGTTCGTCTCCCGCCGCATCGACCTGCGCCCGGAGGACCGCCCGGACGCCGAGATCGCCGACGGCGCTGGTGAGGTCGGCTTCTTCAGCCCGGGCAGCTACTGGCCGTTCGGTCTGGCGCTGGCCGCCGCGATCGCCGCGCTCGGCATGGTGTTCTGGCAGTACTGGCTGATCGGCGCCGGTCTGCTAGCCGTCGTCTTCTCCGCCTGTGGGCTTCTGTTCGAGTACTACAGCGGCACCCGGCGTACCGCCGAGCACTGACCCACCCGGTCGCCGTCGCGACCGACCCGGTACGACGAAGGCCCGTTCCCCGAGTGGGGGAGCGGGCCTTCGGTCATGTTCCACCCCGCGCGGCCCGCCGCGGCGGGGCGGCGGTGCGGGCGGCGCTGTGGTCGGGGCGGCGGTGCTGCGGTCAGGGCGGCGCGTTGTGGTCAGGCGGCGCGGCGGGCGGGCTGGCGTCGGCGGGCGGCCAGCCGGGTGACCGGGAAGGCGAACGTGCCGATCACCACGGCGGCGCCGCAGTCGGTGCAGATCAGCTCTGGACAGTCGGTGCCGTGGCTGTCGACGCAGGGCGGCGCCTCGAACAACGCCACGCCCTCGCAGACGTCGCAGTAGAGCTCGCGGTGCGACACGGGCGTCTCCTCTCGGATACCAGGCGGACCGCCCCCGGATGCGACGACGACGCACCGACGGCAGCAGAGAACTACTCACCTGTAGTTTCCCAGACGGGTCCGACAAATCTCCGTGCACGGTCGCCCGCTCGTCGGAATCCGCGTGATCCACTCGACTTCAATGAAGTCGGGGCATCCGGGCTGCTTGGGCTCAAGTGGTTGTTGCAACGGGGTGGATTCTCGTCAGGATGAGGGGTCATGCCGGGGCAGAGGTTGT
>NZ_JBEZGJ010000223.1:0-9694 GCF_040649965.1 Micromonospora sp. NPDC048843 | reverse complement strand
GAACTCAACGGACGACCACGCCAAACCCTCGACTGGCAGAATCCAGCCGAGGTACTCCACAAACACCTAGTCGCAACAGCCGCTTGAAACCGCCGGCGCCGGTTACCGCGACTTCAAGGAACGCGAGTGGATCAACTCGATCTCGGCCCGGACGAGTCGCACACCAGCGCGACAAAGACCATCAAGGCGCGCATATTGCCGCCCGGATGCGCGGCTCGTTGGCTCCGCTCCGGAGTGCACAAGCAATAGCAACCCGCACCCACCCCACAGGCTCGAAGCCGTACCACGAACCAAGCCGTGCACCAAAGCCACCCACCAAGCCACCGACCGGGCCACCGGCTGGGCGACGGGCCGGGCCACGAAGCGCACGGGATTGATCGACTCGCGTTCCTTGAAGTCGCGGTATCCGAGGCGCGTTGACAGGCCGACTTCATGAAACCCGAGTGGATCATGTGCCGCTGGGGAAATGCTGCCTGCGCACTGGGTTGGACTCGCTCCGAGGCACGAGGCACGCCAGGCGCGGGCACACCAGGCGCTGGCACACCGAGACGCGGGTCAAGCCGGAATGGGGTCAAGCCGGGCACAGGGTCAAGCCAGACACAGGGTCAAGCCGGGCACGGGGTCAAGCCAGATACAGGCTGGGGGGCGACCGTCCCCGGCGTAGGGATCAAGCCTGACCGCCCGAAGCCGGGGACGGTCGCCCCCCAGCCCCCCAGCCCCCAGCCCCCAGCCCTCAGCCCCCAGCCCTCACCGCGACCATCCAAGGGCCGGAGACAGGCCAGGGACGGGCGGCCGGTTCAAGTGCCCTAGCCCGGGTAGCAGTCTTTCGAGACGGCAGTGAGAAGGGATGATGGACATGAAGGCGCTCACCTGGCAGGGCAAGCGAGACGTACGGGTCGAGGAGGTCCCGGACCCTCGGATCGAGGAGCCGACCGATGCGATCGTGAAGATCACCTCGACCGCGATCTGCGGTTCCGACCTGCACCTGTACGAGGTGCTCGGGCCGTACCTGAAGCCGGGTGACGTCCTCGGACACGAGCCGATGGGCATCGTCGAGGAGGTCGGGTCGGAGGTGACCGGGCTCAAGCCTGGCGACCGGGTGGTGGTGCCGTTCAACATCGCCTGCGGCAGCTGCTGGATGTGCCAGCGCCAGCTTTACGCGCAGTGCGAGACCACCCAGGTCACCAGCGAGGGCAAGGGTGCGTCCCTGTTCGGCTACACCTCGCTCTACGGTTCGGTGCCGGGCGGGCAGGCCGAGTACCTGCGCGTCCCGCAGGCTCACTTCGGGCCGATCAAGATCCCGCAGACCGGCGCGGACGAGCGCTACCTCTACCTGTCCGACATTCTGCCCACCGCCTGGCAGGCGGTGAAGTACGCGGACACCCCGCAGGGTGGCACCCTGGCCGTC
This sequence comes from Micromonospora sp. NPDC048843, assembly GCF_040649965.1. NCBI lineage: Bacteria > Bacillati > Actinomycetota > Actinomycetes > Micromonosporales > Micromonosporaceae > Micromonospora > Micromonospora sp. NPDC048843. Next base: position 8,286 of record NZ_JBEZGJ010000223.1, on the reverse strand, counting down.
TTCGGCCTGGGCCCGGTCGGGCAGTTCTGCGCGCGGATCGGCCGCCACCTCGGCGCGGGCCGGGTGATCGGGCTGGACCTGGTGCCCGAGCGGCTGGAGTTGGCCCGCCGGCACGGCATCGAGGTGCTCGACGTGAGCCAACTGTCCGACGTGCCGGGCGCGTTGATCGATCTGGTCGACGGGCGCGGCCCGGACGCGGTGATCGACGCGGTCGGGATGGAGGCGCACGGTTCGCCGGCGGGGAAGTTGGCCCAGACCGCCGCCGGGCTGTTGCCGGACAAGTTGGCCCAGACGATGACCGACCGGGCGGGCGTGGACCGGTTGTCAGTGCTGCACGCCGCGCTCAAGGCGGTTCGTCGCGGCGGCACCGTGTCGCTCTCCGGGGTGTACGGCGGCGAGGCGGACCCGATGCCGCTGATGGAGATGTTCGACAGGGGCATCCAGTTGCGGATGGGGCAGTGCCACGTGCGCCGGTGGACTGACGAGATTCTGCCGCTGCTCTCCGGCGACGACGACCCGCTGGGCGTGGAGGACCTGCGTACCCACCGGGTGCCGCTGGTTCGGGCGCCGCAGGCGTACGAGATGTTCCAGAAGAAGGAGGACGGCTGCATCAAGGTCGTCCTCGAACCATGAGTGCGAGGAGTGAGCCGGGGTTGCGAGCCCCGCAGTCACGAATTCAAGTGGCACCGTGAGCCGGGTGGTCGTGATCGTTGGCGCGAGCAGCGGGATCGGCCGGGCGACGGCCCGGGCGTTCGCCGAGCGCGGCGACCGCCTGGTCCTCGCCGCTCGCGCCACCACGACCCTGGCCGAGGTACGCGCGGAGTGCGCCGACGTCGACGTGCTGACAGTGCCGACCGACGTGACCGAGCCGGGCGCGCTGGACGCGCTCGTGGGCGCCGCGATCGACCGCTTCGGCCGCGTCGACGTGTGGGTGCACACGGCGGCGGTGATGGCCTACGGGCGCTTCGACGAGCTGCCGGAACGGGTCTTCGACCAGGTGGTACGGACCGATCTGCTCGGCGCCGCCGGCTCGGTGCGGGTGGCTTTGCGGCACTTCCGGGCCGCCGGGGCCGGCACCGTGATCCTCACCGGTTCGGTGCTCGGGCACATCACCGCGCCGTACATGAGCGCGTACGTGGCGAGCAAGTGGGGGTTGCAGGGGCTGGCCCGGACGGTGCAGCAGGAGTTGCGGGACAGCCCGGAGATCCGGCTGTGTCTGGTCAACCCGGGCAGCGTGGACACACCGGTGTACCAGCAGGCGGCCAACTATCTGGGCCGGATCGGGCGGCCTCCGCCGCCGGTCGCCGGCCCGCAGCGGGTGGCGCGGGCCATCGTGGACTGCGTGGACCGACCCCGCCGGGAGGTCTCGGTGGGCCGGCTCAACGTGGTGCTGCGGGCCGGCTTCACAGTGCTGCCGGGGGTCTACGACGTCCTCGTCGGCCCGCTGATGCGGGCGGCGGGACTGAGTGGACAGTCAGTCGCCGCGCACGACGGCTCGGTCTTCGCTCCGAACCCCTCCGGTGAGGCTGTCCGCGGCGGTCACCTGCCCGACCTGCGGCAACTCCTGTTCGGACCGGTCGGAGCTGTGCACGCCGCACTGCGCCGACGGTTCGGTTGACCTGTTCGGGACTGTTCGGGACATATTCGGGGGCATCGTGCGTCGATCAACTCGCCTAGGGTGGTGGGCCAGCAAGCGCTCAGGCACACCACGATCGGGGAGACGATTGACCATGCGACTGAACCGCAGAACGGCACTCGGACTGGGCACGGTGGCCACCGCCGGCACGGTGCTGGGCGCTGCCGCCCCGGCGAGCGCCGCCGAGACCACCGAGGCCGCACCGACAACCCCCGCTCGGGCCGCCCTTCGGGTCGCCTCCGTCTTCGCCAAGCACAGCGCCGCGGCCGGCGGAAACTGGCAGGCGTACGTCAGCGTCGCCGACCCGGCCGGAGCTCCGGTGGTCGCGGTCGAGGCCGACGCGGACCGGCGGATCGAGGCGTACAGCGTCAACAAGATCGCCGTCGCCACGGCGGTGCTCGACAAGGTCGACCGGGGGCTGCTCACCCTGGACCAGCAGGTCGAGGTGAGCGCGGCGATCGTCGTACCGGGCGGTGACGGCATCTTCAGCCTGGACGGCGCGTACCCGAGCCTGGTGACCATCGGGCACGTGCTGGCCAACCTGCTGACCGTCTCGGACGACACGGCGGTGCGGCTGTGCGGGCTGGTCGCCCCGGCCGCCGAGATCAACTCCATCCTGGTCGCCAAGGGCTTCCCGAACACCCAGGTCCAGCCGGTGGCCAACCCGAACCGGTTCTTCCTCGGCACCAGCACCCCACGGGAGACGCACGACCTGCTGCGCGCCCTGGTCGCTGGCACGCTGCTCTCCCCCGCCTCGACGACGTACCTGTTGGGCATCCTGCGCTCCCCGGTGGCGTTCACCGACGGCATCCGGCGCACGATGTCCTCCGACGAGCGGGCCCGGATCGCCACCAAGGCCGGCTGGTACGCCGACGCCCGGCACGAGGCCGGCGTGATCTTCGACCGCTCCGGCGCTGCGGTGCTCACCTACGCCCTCTTCGCCGATGGTCAGGCCAACCCTGAGGACTTCGGCGCGACCCATCCGGCGGTGCAGGCCCGGGCCGCCATGGGCCCCAAGTTCCTGGCCGCTGTCGATCGGATCGCGGGCGTCGGCAAGACGTTCCGGATCACCGCCCGACGCCCCAGCAACGGCGGCTAGGGCACGTCGTCAGTCCCTCCCGGGTCGGTCGCCGCTGCCGGCGACCGACCCGGCGTGGCGACCACCGAGGCACGGGTCGGTCCGGGTGACTACCGTGTAGGGCGGACACGTCGGAGGGACGGCAATGGCACGAGCGCAGAACACGGACGTCGAACGGTCGCTCGGGCGGCGGATGCGGGGCGCCGCTGGCCTGGCCGCGCTGGCCGGCCTGGCCTGGGTCGCCCGGGATGTGCCGGCGGCGCTGGGTGGCCGGCTCAGCGGGGCGCGGGCCGAACGGGCGGCCCGCTCGCCGCAGTTCCGCGAGGGCACCTTCCACAACCGGGCCGGCACCCGCACGATGATCGCCGAGCCGGGGCGCAATCTGGTCCGCGAGCTGATCTTCGGCAAGCAGAAGCGGCGTCCCACCACAGCCCTCCCGCTGCTGCGCCCCAGCGCCGGAGGGCCGGGGGCCGCCGACAGCGCCGACGAGCTCAACATCGTCTGGTACGGCCACGCCTCGACCCTGATCGAGATCGAGGGCCGGCGGGTGCTGCTCGACCCGGTCTGGAGCGAGCGGTGCTCCCCCTCGGGTCTGGTCGGCCCGCGTCGGCTGCACGAGCCCCCGGTGGGCATCGACGAGCTGCCCCCGCTGGACGCCATCCTGATCTCGCACGACCACTACGACCACCTCGACATGGCCACCGTGCGGGCGCTGCTCGCCGGGCAGTCCGCGCCGTTCCTGGTGCCGCTCGGCGTGGGTGCGCACCTGGACCGCTGGGGCGTACCCGCCGAACGGATCATCGAACTGGACTGGTCCGAGTCGCACCAGGTCGCCGGCTTGGAGATCACCGCCACCGCCGCCCAGCACTTCTCCGGACGAGGGCTGCGCCGCGACGGCACGCTCTGGAGTTCGTGGGTGGTGGCCGGGGCGCGTCGCAAGGTCTTCTACACCGGCGACTCCGGTTACTTCGACGGGTACGCCGAGATCGGCGCCGAGCACGGGCCGTTCGACGTCACGCTGATGCAGATCGGCGCGTACGACAGGGCCTGGCCGACGATCCACATGTTCCCGGAGGAGGCGGTCAGCGCCCACCTCGACCTGCGCGGCGGGCTGTTCGTGCCGGTGCACTGGGCGACGTTCAACCTGGCCCTGCACGACTGGTCCGAGCCGGTCGACCGGCTGTGGGCCGAGGCGAAGGCCCGCGACGTGCGGCTCGCCGTGCCCCGGCCGGGCGAGCGGGTGGTGGTCGACGAGCCGCCCGCCGTCGACGGCTGGTGGCAGGCCATCGCCTGAGTCAGGCCACGCAGGCATCGCCTGACGTCGGGCCGTCACTTGGCAACGGGCCGTCGCCTGACGTCGGGTCAGAGCACGAACGCGTCGGTCCAGAGCGCACCGGACCGGCCGGAGAGCGCGTCCAGCATGGCCACCGCCTGACCGTCGGTGAGCTGCGCGACGAAGTCCACGATGGCTCGGCCCCGGGCACGACCGATCCGGTCCGGGGTACGCGGGTGCAGCTCCGCCTCGGCCAACTCGACCAGATCGTGCAACCGCCGGGGCAGGCGGGACTCCTCCTCCGGGTCCAGCAACCACTCCCAGAGCGCCTCGACCAGGGTGCCCAGCAGCCGGGCCTGGCCGCGCTGGTGCAGGGCGAGGTCCGGGCGGGCCAGCACGAACCGGTGGTGGACGAACTTGAGCACCTGCACCTCGTGCCACTGCGCGCAGCCCAGCAGCACGTGCCCGGAGCGCACCGACGGCTGTTCGGTGACAGTTATCGCCTCGACGAAGCGGGTGGACCAGCGGGCGGAGAACCTTGCCACGTACTGCTCGGCCTCGATCGAGCCGTCGAACGGCATCGCGAGCAGCCCGTCCACCAATTCCTCGCGGACGTGTTCGACGGCGGCGGCGAACGCGTCGTCGTCGGCGATCCAGGCGTCCTTGCGGTGCAGTTGCCGGCGTAGCCGCTCGATCGCCGCCCCGGGTCGCCGGGCAGCCGTGGCCAACGCCGCGTCGGTGATCGCCCGCAGTTGCCCGCTCTCGCGCTGCCAGGCCATCAACTCAGCGGAGACCGAGCCCTGCTGGAGCACCCCGACCCGGTAGAAGTCCTCCACGTCGTGGATGGCGTACGCGATGTCGTCGGCGGTGTCCATCACGGACGCCTCCACCGTCTGCTGCCAGTCCGGGATGCGACCGGCGAACGGTGCCCTGGCCTGCCGCAGGTCGTCCAGCTCGGTCCGGTACGCACCGAACTTCGACGAGCCGCTCTCCGGGTCGTCCGGCGGCGGGGTGGCGCCGCGCGGCGGCGGGTCCATGGTGCGCGGGTGCGGGTCGGGGTGGTCCAGGCGGGTCCACGGGTACTTCAGCATGGCCGCGCGGACCGCCGCGGTCAGGTCCAACCCGGTGGTGGCCGCGCCGCGAATCTCGGTGCTGGTGACGATGCGGTACGACTGCGCGTTGCCCTCGAAACCGTCGGAGAGGCCGAGACGCTGACGGGCCAGCCGGTCCAGCACCCGCTCCCCCAGGTGCCCGAACGGTGGGTGGCCGAGGTCGTGGGCGAGCGCTGCCGCCTCCACCACGTCGGGGTCGCAGCCGCCGAGCTTGTCCAGCAGGTCACGCCACCGTTCGTCGGCGCTCAACCGCTCGGCGACGGCCCGGGCCACCTGAGCGACCTTGAGGCTGTGGGTGAGCCGGTTGTGCACCAGCAGCCCGGAGCCGACGGGGCTGATCACCTGGGTGACGCCACCGAGGCGGGCGAAGAACGGCGAGCCGACGATCCGGTCCCGGTCGGCACGGAACGGGTTGGCCGTGAGGTCGCCGAGGGCCCGGGCGCTGCCGCCGAAGAGCCGCCGGGCGCGCGGCTCCGCAGCAGATTCCATGATCGCCACGCTAGCGCAGGCCCGACGGGACCGCCGCCGGTCACCCCGGTCGGGCGCCGCGGTTCGGTCGCCCGCCCCGGCCGGGCGCGGCGACAGCGCCAGGGCGCGCCCGGCAGAATGCAGGCGTACCCACTCCCGAAGGCGGATCGAGATCGTGACCCAGTCTGTTCATCAGCGGATCGCCGACGAGCTCGGCGTGGCCGAGCGTCAGGTGCGGGCGGCCGTGGAGCTGCTCGACGGCGGCGCCACAGTGCCGTTCATCGCCCGCTACCGCAAGGAGGCCACCGGCCTGCTCGACGACACCCAGCTGCGCACACTGGAGGAGCGGCTGCGCTACCTGCGCGAGCTGGACGAGCGGCGGGCCGCGGTGCTGGAGTCGATCCGCGGCCAGGGCAAGTTGGACGAGGCCCTGGAAGCGCAGATCATGGCCGCCGACTCGAAGTCCCGGCTGGAGGACATCTACCTCCCGTACAAGCCGAAGCGGCGAACCCGTGCGCAGATCGCCCGCGAGGCCGGGTTGGCCCCGTTGGCCGAGACGCTGCTGGCCGACCCCGGTCAGGACCCGCGGACCACCGCCGCCGGGTTCGTCGATGAGGAGAAGGGCGTCGCCGACGCCGCGGCCGCGCTGGAGGGCGCGCGGGCGATCCTCATCGAGACCTTCGCGGAGGACGCCGACCTGATCGGCACGCTGCGCGAGCAGATGTGGTCGCGGGGCCGTCTGGTTGCCCGGGTACGCGAGGGTCAGGAGGCGGCCGGTGCCAAGTTCGCCGACTACTTCGACTTCTCCGAGCCGTACCCGAAGCTGCCCTCGCACCGGATCCTGGCGATGTTCCGGGGCGAGAAGGAGGGCGTGCTCGACCTGACCATGGAGTCGGAGGAGGCGGGCGAGGCGGACGCCGTACCGACCGGCCCGACCCGCTACGAGGCGGCCATCGCCGGCCGGTTCGGGGTGTCCGACGCGGGTCGCCCGGCCGACCGCTGGCTGTCCGACACGGTCCGCTGGGCGTGGCGTACCCGGATCCTCATCCACCTCGGCGCGGACCTGCGGATGCGGCTGTGGCAGGCGGCCGAGGAGGAGGCCGTCCGGGTCTTCGCCACCAACCTGCGGGACCTGCTGCTCGCCGCGCCGGCCGGCACCAGGCCCACGATGGGTCTCGACCCGGGTCTGCGGACCGGAGTGAAGGTGGCAGTGGTGGACGCCACCGGCAAGGTGCTCGCCACCGACACGATCTATCCGCACGAGCCGCGCCGGCAGTGGGACGCGTCGGTGGAGACCCTCGCCCGGCTGGCCGGGGCGCACGGGGTGGAGCTTGTCGCGATCGGCAACGGCACCGCCTCCCGTGAGACCGACAAGCTCGCCGGGGAGCTGATCGCCCGGCACCCGCAGCTCAACCTGACCAAGGTGATGGTTTCCGAGGCCGGCGCGTCGGTCTACTCCGCCTCCGCGTACGCCTCGCAGGAACTGCCAGGGATGGACGTGTCGCTGCGCGGCGCGGTCTCCATCGCCCGCCGCCTCCAGGACCCCCTCGCGGAGCTGGTCAAGATCGACCCGCGCTCGATCGGCGTCGGTCAGTACCAGCACGACCTGTCCGAGGTGAAGCTGTCCCGGTCGCTGGACGCGGTAGTCGAGGACTGCGTGAACGCGGTGGGGGTGGACGTCAACACCGCTTCCGCGCCGCTGCTGACCCGGGTCTCCGGGATCGGCGCCGGCCTGGCCGAGAACATCGTGCTGCACCGGGACGCCAACGGGCCGTTCCGTACGCGTACCGAACTGAAGAAGGTGGCCCGGCTCGGGCCGAAGGCGTTCGAGCAGTGCGCCGGCTTCCTGCGCATCCCCGGCGGCGATGACCCGCTGGACTCCTCCAGCGTGCACCCCGAGGCGTACCCGGTGGTGCGCCGCATCCTCTCCACCACCGGGCAGGACCTGCGCTCGGTGATCGGCAAGAGCGGCATCCTGCGCGGGCTGCGGGCCACCGACTTCGTCGACGACCGGTTCGGTCTCCCCACCGTCACCGATATCCTCGCCGAGCTGGAGAAGCCGGGCCGGGACCCCCGCCCGGAGTTCCGCACCGCCACCTTCGTCGAGGGGGTGGAGAAGATCAGCGACCTGACGACGGGGATGGTGCTGGAGGGCGTGGTCACCAACGTGGCCGCGTTCGGCGCGTTCGTCGACGTCGGGGTGCACCAGGACGGTCTGGTGCACGTCTCGGCGATGTCCCGGACCTTCGTGAAGGACCCCCGCGAGGTCGTGAAGTCCGGCGACGTGGTCAAGGTCCGGGTGCTCGACGTGGACGTACCCCGCAAGCGGATCTCGCTGACCCTGCGCCTGGACGACGAACCCGCTGCCGCCGGTGGTGGTGGTGGTCGGACGAGCCAGGAGGGACGTGGCGGCCCGGCGCAGCGCGCGCCGCAGGGTGGTCGCGGCGGCGGCCAGGGCGGTCGCGAAGGCCAGGCCGGTCGCGGCGGGCAGGGAGGTCGAGGCGGCCAGGACAGTCGAGGCGGGCAGGGAGGTCGCGGCGGGCAGCAGCGGCAGGGCGCACCGGCGCTGGCCAATGACGCAATGGCCGAAGCCCTGCGCCGCGCCGGACTGGCCTGACCCCGTTCGGCACGTCAACCCCGCCCCCGGCCCCCCCCGCGAGCCCCCCCCCCGCGATCAAGCAGGGGGGCGGGGGGCCCCCCCCACCGCGCCACCCCCCGG
>NZ_JBEZGJ010000222.1:0-9703 GCF_040649965.1 Micromonospora sp. NPDC048843 | reverse complement strand
CGCCGCCCCACCAGCCCGCCGGCCCCGGGCGGGCGCGGCCGCCGGCCGGCGCCCCCCCGCCCGCCCCCCGCCGCCGCGCCCGCCCGGTCCGCCCCCCCCGCGGCTCGTCCGACCTTGGTGGCACCGGTCAGCCTCCCGCACCCTGGCTGGTCACCGACGGCTGGCCGTTCGCCGGCTGCGGCACACCGATGGTCTTGCCGTCCGGCAGCCGGATGTAGCCCGGCTCGCCGGCGTCGACCAGGCCCAGCCGCTTCGCGTTGGCGGTCAGGTTGCCCGGCGCCTCGGCGTCGGCGATCTGCTTGTCCAGTTGCTGCTTCTCCAGGTCCAGTCGAGCCTGCTGCTGCTGCAACCGCTCCAGCCGGAACGCGTTCTCATTGATCTTGGTGTTGACCGCCAGGATGCCCAGCACCCCACCGACCACCAGCACCACGATCAGCGCCGCGAACGGCGCACGCGGCACCGAGATCGGCGGTGGCGGCGCCACCCGCAGCCGCGGCGGCCGGGCGCTGGTCGCGCTGGCGGCCTTCTCGACCGGTCGCAGCGCGGCCGTGCCCTGAGTCGGGAACTCGCGCGCCCCCCGGGCGCGAGTCTCCCCCTGCCGATTCGTTCGATCGATGCGTGGCGTACCGTTTCCGAGGCGCGGAGCCCGCTCCGCCGCGGTCCGGCCCCCCGACCGCGGTGCGCGCTGCCCGCCGCCGGTGACGTCCCGGCGGTCGCGCTTGTCAATGCTCATGTCCCCTCCCCCTCAGCGTCCGTCCCTCTAGCCGTCCCGGTGCCCCTGACCCCCCACGGATCAGGCGGACCCCGTGCCCGGTTGGTGCATTCCCTTCACCCGTCGGCGAGACCGTTCGCGGTCGGTCCGCCCCTGCTCTGTCGCGTTCGGGTCGAGTCGCTCCGCGGCCCGCAGCCGCACCGAGGCGGCCCGCGGGTTCGCGGCGACCTCCGCCTCCCCCGGCAGTTCGGCGCCCCGGCTGAGCAGCCGGAACGTCGGACCGGACCCGGGAAGCTCGACCGGGAGGTCAATCGGGCCCTTACTGCGGACCCGGTCCGTGAGGGCCGCCTTGGTGAGCCTGTCCTCCAGCGAGTGGTAGGACAGGACCACCATGCGACCGCCCACGGTCAGTGCGTCGAGTGCGGATGGCAACGCTGTCTCCAGCGCTGCCAGCTCTCTGTTTACCTCGATCCGTAAAGCCTGAAACGTTCTCTTTGCCGGGTGCCCACCCGTTCGTCGGGCTGGTGCCGGAATGGAGTCCCGCACCAGCTCCGCCAGCAGCGCGGACGAGGTGATCCGGGCCCGCTCCCGCTGCCGGATGATCGCCGAGGCGATCCGACCGGCGAACTTCTCCTCGCCGTAGACCCGCAACACCCGGGCCAGGTCCGGATGCGCGTACGTGTTGACCACCTCTTCGGCGGTCACCCCCCGGGTCTGGTCCATCCGCATGTCCAACGGCGCGTCCTGGGCGTACGCGAACCCTCGGTCGGGCGCGTCCAACTGCAACGACGAGACACCCAGGTCGAACAGGATGCCGTCGATGGCCGGATAACCCAGCCGGTCCAGTACGTCCGGCAACTCGTCGTAGACGGCGTGCTCCAGGTGCACCCGATCGGCGAACCGGGCCAGCCGGACCCGCGCGTGAGCGAGTGCCTCGGTGTCCCGGTCGAGCCCGATCAGGACCGTCTCCGGATGCGCCTCCAGCACCGCCTCCGCATGCCCGGCGAGACCGAGCGTCGCGTCGACGTAGACCGTCCGGCCGCCTCGACCCAGAGCGGGGGCCAGCAGCTCGAGACACCGCTCGAGCAGCACCGGCACGTGTGTGCCGCGCAACTCCCCCATGATGACCCCCACTGGTTGAAACGTCCGTTCTTCTCGTGCGCCTGTCGTCGGACGGCGCTGCCGTCGTACCGCCAGATCCCCATCCGCTCCCGCCTGACACCGGACCGTCGCCCAATGACTGGATCGTGCGCCTGGCACCGGGGAAGTGATGCCAGGAACTCGAAAGCGGCTGGAGATCTCGCAGTACGTCGGGCGCCGTTACCGCCCTACAGACCGCCGGGCAGCACCCCCTCCTCGATGTCGGCGAAGTCGTCTTCGCTTTCGGCGAGGTAGGTCTCCCAGGCGACCTTGTCCCAGATCTCCACCCGCGTGCTCGCGCCGATCACCACCAACTCGCGGTCCAGCGCGGCATAGGCCCGCAGGTGAGCCGGAATGGTCACCCTGCCCTGCTTGTCCGGAACCTCGTCGTGCGCGCTGGCAAAGAAGACCCGGCTGTAGGCCCGGGCCGCCTTGTGGGTCATCGGCTGTGCGCGCAACTGCTCCGCGATCCGCTGAAACTCAGGGGTCGGGAAGACGTAGAGGCAGCGCTCCTGCCCTTTAGTGACCACGACACCCCCCGCCAGCTCATCCCGGAACTTGGCCGGAAGGATCAACCGGCCCTTTTCGTCAAGGCGCGGAGTGTGGGTGCCGAGAAACATCGGCCCAACCCCCTCGCCCTTGAGCGGCGTTCGCGGCGCCGCTGACCCCCCGGGCCGGTGAGCCCTCCCGGCCTCACCATTGGTCCCCACTCTACTCCACTTCCCTCCACCCGCAACCAAATTCGCCCGCGTGGCGCGCCTGACCCGGCGGCAAAACCGCACGTCACAAGGGGTGGAGCGGAGTGGAGGGCTCCGGCCGCCCCTCGGCGTGGTCCGCTTTCCGACATAGATCGACTCCGTCCGGGGGACGCGGACCCGGCCACCCGCGCAGCCACCACGGCCGAACGGTTCACAGTCGGCGGCGATCTGGTGGGGCCGGCGGTCCGGTAACCTCGCTCGCGTGACGGACGCGAAAATGCCCCTACGGGCCAAGGTGGCCAGCTCCGTGTCACGGACCGCCGCGGCGCTCTCCCGGGCGGCCGGCCGTGGCGACGGTTCAGTGATCGGCGGGTGGATCGGCCTGAAGATCGACCCGGACCTGCTGGCCCACCTGTCGGCCGGGCGCGCGATCGCGCTCGTCTCCGGCACCAACGGCAAGACCACCACCACCCGACTGACCTCCGCCGCTGTCGGCGTACTCGGCCGGGTCGCCACCAACTCGTTCGGCGCCAACATGCCCAGCGGGCACACTTCGGCGCTGGCCAAGGCCGGCAGCACCCCGTACGCGGTGCTGGAGGTCGACGAGCACTATCTGGCGCAGGTGCTGGAGGCGACCGAGCCGCACGTGGTCGCGCTGCTCAACCTCTCCCGCGACCAGCTCGACCGCGCCAAGGAGGTCGCCATGATGGCGCAGCTCTGGCGCGCGGCACTGGTCCGGCACACCGACGTACGGGTGGTGGCCAACGCGGACGACCCGCTGGTGGTGTGGGCCGCCACCCCTCCGGGCGACCCCGCCCGGGGCATCAACCCGCCGCACGTGACGTGGTTCAGTGCCGGCCAACGCTGGCACGACGACTCCTGGGTCTGCCCGGAGTGCGGCTCCACCATCCAGCGCTCCGGCGAGCAGTGGTGGTGCACCGGCTGCCCGCTACGCCGACCGGAGCCGCACTGGGTCGTCGAGGACGAGGGTGTGCTCGACCCCACCGGCGCCTGGCACAAGGTTTCGCTCCAGCTACCCGGCAAGGTCAACCTCGGCAACGCGGCGACCGCGCTGGCGGTGGCCGCCGAGTTCGGCGTCCGCCCGGTCGACGCGGTGTCCCGCCTCGGCATCGTCACCTCGGTGGCTGGCCGCTACGCACAGGTCGACAAGGACGGGCGCAACATCCGGCTGCTGCTGGCCAAGAACCCGGCCAGTTGGCTGGAGGCGTTCGACATGGCCGACGACGCGCCGACCCTGCTCTCCATCAACGCGCGCGACCCCGACGGTCTGGACACCTCCTGGCTCTACGACGTCGACTTCGCCCCGCTCCGCGGCCGGCAGGTGTTGATCACCGGCGACCGGGCATACGACCTGGCGGTTCGACTGGACGTCAACGACGTGCCGTTCCAGCACGTCCGCACGTTCGACGACGCACTCCGGTCGGTCCCGCCCGGGCGGCTGGAGGTCATCGCGAACTACACCGCGTTCCAGGACATCCGAGCGGAGTTGGACCGTGTCATCTGAGAGTCTGCGCATCGTCTGGATCTACCCCGACCTGCTCTCCACCTACGGAGACCGGGGCAACGCCCTGATCCTCGCCCGGCGGGCCCGTCAGCGTGGGATGCCGGTCGAGGTGCTGGAGGTCCGCTCCGACCAGCGACTGCCCGCGACCGCCGACATCTACCTGGTCGGTGGCGGCGAGGACGGCCCGCAGGCGCTCGGCGCCCAGCGGCTGCTGGCCGACGGCGGCCTGCACCGCGCCGTCGCGCAGGGCTCGGTGGTGTTCGGCGTCTGCGCCGGCTACCAACTGCTCGGCACCTCGTTCTTCGCCAAGGGTGTGCAGTGCCGCGGGCTGGAGCTGCTCGACCTGCGGTCCGACCGGGGTGAGAGCCGGGCCGTGGGCGAGCTGGCCGGTGAGATCGACCCCCGGCTGGGCCTGCCCCCGCTGACCGGTTTCGAGAACCACGGCGGCCGCACCCACCTCGGTCCGGAGGTCTCCCCGCTGGCCCGGGTCACCGCCGGGGTGGGCAACGACGGCGCCACCGAGGGCGCGTGGCGCGGCAAGCTGCTGGGCACCTACTCGCACGGGCCGGCGCTGGCTCGCAACCCGGCCCTGGCCGACCTGCTGCTGCGCTGGGCCACCGGGGCACACCAGCTCCCGCCGTTGGACGACACCTGGTCGGACCGGCTCCGCAACGAGCGCCGCTCCGCGGTGGCCGCCGCCCGGGCATGATCCACGCCGTCCGGCGGCTGCTCCGGCAGCCGTCGGCCGCCCGGTTCGCCCTGCTCCTGCTGCTGATCGCCGGGTGCGGGTTACTGCTGCTGCTGGTGCCCCGGCCGGACCCGGCGCAGTTGCCGCTGGTCGCCGACCGGCTGGGCGACCTCGCCCCGGTGGCGGCGATCCTCGGTGGTGCGCTGCTGCTGGTCGCGCTGGTGCCCCGGACCTTCATCACGCTCGCCGCGGGTGCGATCTTCGGCCCGCTGGAGGGCGCCGCGTACGCCCTGGGCGCCGCCCTGGTGGCGGCGGCGATCGGGTTCACTGTCGGCCGGTTGCTCGGTCGGGAGTTCGTCGCCGAGCGGGTCCGCGGCCGACTCGCCCGCCTCGACGGCTGGTTCGCTCGGCAGAGTGTGCTCGGTGTGATCACCGTCCGGCTGCTGCCGATCGCCGGCTTCGGCCTGGTCAGCTACGGCTACGGCACGACCGGCGCCCGAATGCTGCCGTTCCTGGCCGGCAGCGTGATCGCGTCCGCGCCGACCGCCTTCGGCTACGCGGCGATCGGTGCGGCGGTCAGCTCCCCCGGCCACGTCAACTGGTACGCCGCAGCCCCGGCCAGCCTCGGCCTGATCGCCAGCCTGGTACTCATCCACCAGTGGTGGCGCGCCGAACGCCGCCGCCGTCGCACCATGCCCGTCTGAGCCGCGACGGAAGGGCCGAGCAGACCCTGGCCGCCCTGCGGACGTCGATGACAGGATCCTGTCGGTTCGGCGGTGGTAACGGCCGGACGACGATCCCTTCGGCAGGGCATCGGGCAGCGTCAGCGCGATCTAGCGTCTGCGGCCATGAAGCCCTTGCCCCGCGCCAGGATCGGTTCCCGAGCCGTCGCCCTCGTTGCGGCCCTCGCGGCGGCGCTGCTCGCGGCGTGCACCCCGGGTGATCCACCGGCCGCGTCGCCGCCGCCCGCCACTGCCGAGGCACCATGCCAGACCCGTTCACCTTCCCACGGTGGGGCGTCTTCGACGGGCGCTGGCTGGTGTACGCGCGCAGCAGCCTCGCGCGGGCGGCACCCCACGGCGGCGGCGGCTCCGAACTCTTCGCCTGGGACGCGGAGTCGGGGGCCGCACCACGGCAGGTGCTGGGCACCGCGGACTTCCTCTTCCGGCCCCCGTTGCGCGACGGGAAGCTCGCCGTCACCAGGATCCTCGGCGAGGACCGGAACGAGTTGACCCTGCACGACCTGGCTGCCGGGACGGTCCGCACGGTGGCCACGGGCCCGGTGGGCGGTGTCGGGTTCCACGGCGCCGACCTGCTCTGGGTTGATCGGGCCACGGGTCGCCTGAACGCGGTCGGTCCGGACGGCAAGGCTGGGTCCGCGCCGCAGCCGAGCCCCGGACCGGGCACCGCAGTCGACGTGACCACCGACGGCCGGACCACTGCCTGGGTGTCGCGCGACGAGCGCACCCTGACCGTCTGGCGACCGGACTGGGCGGCACCGGTCCGCGTGTTCCGGGTGACCCCTCCGCCGGCTCCGGCTGCCGCTACCTCGTTGCCACCGGGAACCAGGCCCCCGACCGTCGACCCCTTCCACACGGTTGCCACGCCCACTGCCGTCGGGGACCTGGTGATCTTCCAGTACCACCTGGGTTGGTACGTGGCCGACCTGCGAACCGGGTCGTACGTGCGGCTGACCGCCGATCACGCCCACGCTGTCGTCTCGGGACAGGCGCTGCTGGTGGACCCGGACAACAACACGGACCCCGCACGGCAGCACGCGTACTCGCTGCTACGCCCGGACCGGCTGCCGCCACTGCCGCCCTGCCCGTGACCACCGGAGCGCAACTGCCAATTGGCTGGTCGAGCTGATCCGGCGACCGCACGAGCCCGCGTGCCGCGAACGGCGGGCGGATGCGCCGGAGAGCGTGATGACTCAGAGGCATACTGATGCCTCTGAGTCATCACGTTCAACGCGGTGCCCGCCTCAGTGGACGTCACGGTGCGTATCGCTCGCTGTCAGGCGACGACCGAGACCATCCGGCCCTTGACCACGATGACCTTGCGCGGTTCCTTGCCACCCAGGGTCGCCGCGACCGCGTCCAGGGCCGCCGCGCGGACGACCTCCTCGGAGGCGTCGGCGGGGACCTCGATGCGACCACGGACCTTGCCGTTGACCTGCACCGGGTAGGTCACCGTGTCGGCCACCAGCAGCGCCGGGTCGGCGGTCGGGAAGTCCGCGTACGTCAGCGAGGTCTCGTGGCCCAGCTTGCGCCACAGCTCCTCGGCCATGTGCGGGGCGAACGGCGCCACCATCAGCACCAGCGGCTCGGCCACCTCGCGGGGCGTGGCCGACAGCCGGGTCAGCCCGTTGGTCAGCTCGATCAGCTTGGCGATCGCTGTGTTGAACCGGATGCCGTCCATGTCGCCACGGACCCCGTCGATCACCTTGTGCAGCAGTCGGCGGGTCGCCTCGTCGGCCGGGTCCTCGGTGATCCGCAGGGCGCCGGTCTGCTCGTCGACGACGGCCCGCCACACCCGCTGCAGGAACCGGTACGAGCCGAC
Source organism: Micromonospora sp. NPDC048843 (assembly GCF_040649965.1). Lineage (NCBI taxonomy): Bacteria > Bacillati > Actinomycetota > Actinomycetes > Micromonosporales > Micromonosporaceae > Micromonospora > Micromonospora sp. NPDC048843. The sequence goes on along the minus strand of NZ_JBEZGJ010000222.1, from coordinate 2,378 downwards.
CACCGCCCGGGTCTCCCAGGGGCGGGAGACCTCCAGCGGGCCCATCGACATCTCGTACACCCGGAAGGTGTCCGCGCCGTAGGCGGCGCACATGTCGTCGGGGGTCACCACGTTCTTCAGCGACTTGCCCATCTTGCCGTACTCGCGGTTGACCGCCAGGTCACCCAGGTAGTAGGCGCCGTCGCGCTCGAAGACCTCCTCGGCCTGCACGTAGCTGCCGCGCGAGTCGGTGTACGCGTACGCCTGGATCATGCCCTGGTTGAACAGCTTGCGGAACGGCTCGAACGACGACACGTGCCCCAGGTCGAACAGCACCTTGTGCCAGAACCGCGCGTACAGCAGGTGCAGCACAGCGTGCTCGGCGCCACCGACGTACAGGTCGGTGCCGCCGCAGTCACCGTCGGCGCGCGGGCCCATCCAGTACTGCTCGTTCTCCGCGTCGACGAACCGCTCGCTGTTCGTCGGGTCCAGGTAGCGCAGCTCGTACCAGCAGGAGCCGGCCCACTGCGGCATCACGTTGGTTTCCCGGGTGTAGCGCTTCGGCCCGTCACCCAGGTCCAGTTCGACCTCGACCCAGTCGCGCCGCCGTGACAGCGGGGTCTCCGGGTTGCTGTTGGCGTCGTCGGCGTCGAACGTCTTCGGGGAGAAGTCGTCCACCTCCGGCAGCTCGACAGGCAGCATCTCCTCCGGCAATGCGATGGCCGCGCCGGTCTCGTCGTAGACGATCGGGAACGGTTCGCCCCAGTAACGCTGCCGGGAGAACAGCCAGTCGCGCAGCCGATAGGTCACCGCGCCGGTGCCGTGCCCGTTCGCCTCCAGCCAGGCGATGATCGCCGCCTTGGCGTCGGCGACCCCCAGGCCGTTCAGGTCCAGGCCGCGCTCGGGCGCGGCGCTGTTGATCGCCGGGCCGTCCCCGGTGTACGCCTTGCCGTCGAAGCCCTCCGCCGGCTGCACGGTACGGACGATGGGCAGCTCGAAGACCTCGGCGAACGCCCAGTCCCGCTCGTCCTGCGCCGGCACCGCCATGATCGCGCCGGTGCCGTAGCCGGCCAGCACGTAGTCGGCGATGAAGATCGGGATCTGCCCACCGGTGACCGGGTTGGTGGCGTACGCGCCGATGAAGACGCCGGTCTTCTCCTTGCTGTCGGACTGCCGCTCGACGTCGGTCTTGGCGGCTGCCGACTTGCGGTACGCCTCGACGGCCTCGCGGGGGCTGGCGTGCCCGCCGGTCCAGGCGTCCCTCGTCCCGTCCGGCCAGCTGGTCGGCGCCAGCGTGTCGACCAGCTCGTGCTCGGGCGCCAGCACCATGTAGGTGGCGCCGAAGACGGTGTCCGGGCGGGTCGTGAAGACCCGCACCGGTGCCGCGCTGGTCGGGAAGTCGATGTGGGCGCCGGTGGAGCGGCCGATCCAGTTGCGCTGCATCAGCTTGATCGGCTCGGGCCAGTCCAGGCTGTCCAGGTCGTCCAGCAGCCGGTCACCGTACGCGGTGATCCGCATCATCCACTGCTTCAGGTTGCGCTTGAAGACCGGGAAGTTGCCCCGCTCGGAACGGCCGTCGGCGGTGACCTCCTCGTTGGCCAGCACGGTGCCCAGCCCCGGGCACCAGTTCACCGGCGCCTGCGAGACGTACGCCAGGCGGTGGTCGTCGACGACCTGGCGGCGCTCGGCGACGCTCAGCTCGGCCCAGGCGCGGCCGTCCGGGGTGGCCCGGTTTCCGCCCTCGAACTCGGCGATCAGCTCAGCGATCGGACGGGCCCGGTCGGCGTCGCTGTCGTACCAGGAGTTGAAGATCTGCAGGAAGATCCACTGGGTCCAGCGGTAGAAGTCGGTGTCGATGGTGGCCACCGAGCGGCGCTCGTCGTGCGCCAGCCCCAGCCGGCGCAGCTGCGCCTTGTACCGCTCGATGTTCGCGACGGTGGTGGTCCGGGGGTGGGTGCCGGTCTGCACCGCGTACTGCTCGGCGGGCAGCCCGAACGCGTCGAAGCCCATCGCGTGCAGCACGTTGCGGCCGGCCATCCGCTGGTAGCGGGCGTAGCAGTCGGTGCCGATGTAGCCCAGCGGGTGGCCGACGTGCAGGCCCGCTCCGGAGGGGTACGGGAACATGTCCAGCACGTACAGCTTCTCCGCGCCGGCGCGTGGGTGGGTCGGGTCGGCCAGCGGGCCGGTCGGGTTCGGTGCGTGGAAGGTGCCCTCGCGCGCCCAGGTGTCCTGCCAACGAATCTCGATCTCGTCGGCCAGGGCCGCGGTGTACCGGAACGGGGGAATGTCGCCCGCCGGTGCGGCTGCCTCACTCATCGTCTCTCCTCGCTTCGCTTCGCTTCGTCTCGGCACCACCGGGCCGGGCCGGCGGCGGGCACAAAAAAGCCCCTCGCGCAGGA
>NZ_JBEZGJ010000221.1:0-9714 GCF_040649965.1 Micromonospora sp. NPDC048843 | reverse complement strand
GGCCAGCCGGCCACCCCACCCCCGTTCACCCGTTCGGGTCAGACCTTGGCCTTGCCCAGGATGCGGTTCACTGTTGTGCCGCACACCGGACACTTGCCCTTGGCCATGTTCATTCCGGTCTTCGAGACCTCGACGTGCCCCTCGAAGTCCCGCTTCTCCTTGCACTTCACGCAGTAACCGTTGTAGGTCGTCTGGGCCTGGTCGGCCACGGTGCCCTCCTCGTCTCGTCCGCCGGTCAATGCCGTCCCGGCGGGGTGCCCGGCGGCGGGCCACACGGGGCGCCGGCGCTGGGTCTCACTCCGCGGCCACCTTCGTGACCGCTGGTCCGCGGACCCTACCCAGGTCTGGGCGGTTCCATGTCAGCTGTGCATCGACACTGTGAGCAAGTCGACGTCGAGAGTGTGCATGGCGAAATAGGTCGGATAAGTCAGTTTGGCGGGGACACGCCGACCAAACCCTGACAGCCACCCGTGCGAGTGCCCCCGCGGCGGCATCCGGGGCGGTGATCACCTACGGTGGAGACGTGCCGCGCACCGGCGTCATCGGCGTTCACCAAGGGTGACGAGATGGCGCGATGACGCTGCGGTCAAGAAATTTTCGGGACGCGTGGCGACCAATCACCATTTTCCGGGCGCGTGTCGTGCGGTTGACTCTTGCGGACCCCTGGTCAGTGGGCATTAGCTTGCCTTCGTGACACGTAGTCGAGGCTGCGCGGGCCAGTGATGGCGGGGACGCGCAAGCCGGTCGTCGAGGTGCGGCGCAGTCAGCGTCGACGACGCACGGTGTCTGCGTACCGTGACGGTGAGCGAGTGGTCGTCCTCATCCCCGACCAGTTCTCCCGTGCCGAGGAGAGCGAGTGGGTCGACCGGATGCTCGCCCGGCTCGCCGCCCGGGAGGGCCGCCTTGCCCGCTCCGACGACGAGCTGCTGGCTCGGGCCAATCGGCTCATCGACCTCTATCTCGCCGGATACGCCGCGAAGGCGGTGCCGGCCAGCGTCCGATGGGTCACCAACCAGAACGGTCGGTGGGGCTCCTGCACGCCGGCGGACCGCAGCATCCGAATCTCGCACCGCGTCCAGGAGATGCCCGAATGGGTGATCGACTACGTGTTGCTGCACGAGTTGGCGCACCTCATCGTGCCCAGCCACAACGCCCGGTTCTGGGCGTTGGTCGGTCGCTACCCCAAGGCGGAACGCGCCCGCGGCTACCTCGAAGGGGTCGCCGCTGCCTCCTCCTGCGCGCCGCTCCCCACCTGATCCACCCCCGCTCCGAGCCTCTGGACGCCGCGCGACGAGATCCACTCGCCTTCCTGAATACCGCGCTATCCGAGTCTCCCGGACACCGCGACTTCAATGGAACCGAGTCGATCATGTCGCTGAGCCCCGCGCCGGGTCGTGGGTCGGGCCGGGTGAGGTGGTTGGGTGGGGTGGGGCGCTAGGGTCGGGGGATGGCGCGACGGGTTGTGGTGGCGTTACTCGGGCCGGTGCACTGGTCGCCGCCCGGCGTCGACCTCGCGCAGTGGCGAGCGGCGCTCGCGGAAGACGTAATCGACCTGTTCGCCACGCTCAACGAGGTGGAGGTCGCTGTCGCGGTGACCCCGGCTGACCGGGCCCTGGCCGATGCGCTGGTGTGGCCCGGCACTTCGGTGTACGAGGTGGCCGAGCCGACGCCTAACGCCGTGTTCGCCGCGCTGGAGGGGTACGACCAGGCGGCAGTGCTGGTCAGTGACGTGCCTGACCTGCCCGCCCTGACCGTTGGCAAGCTGCTCCGCCCACTCACCAGTCGGCCGGTCGCCGTGGCGCCGGTCGAGGGCGGCGGCCCCGGTCTGCTCGGGGTCGCGGTACGACTGCCCGCGCCGGACTGGCTGCCGACGCTGGAACTGGACACGGCGACGCCGGCCGAGGCGCGCGCCAACGCCCCGCGCCCGGGTGACGTGGCGGTCACCACCGGCTGGCGGCGACTGCGCGGCCCGGCCGACCTGGCCACGCTGGACCCGGCCTTCGAGGGTTGGGAAGCGACCCGCGCCCTGCTCTCCGGGTCGAGCCGACCCACCTGAACCGTCGGCACCGCCGAACGCGCCGTGGGTACCCGCCGCCGATCTGCGGGCACCCACGGCGCAGGCCGTCGATGCGCGGACGTCAGGACTTGGTGTCGCCCTCGCCGTCGGTCTCGTCGGACGGGCCGGGCTGATCCGACTGGCCGGGGGCCTTCTCCTCCACCCCGCCGGGGGCGGAGAAGTCGAAGCTGTCCAGCTCGCTGAGGTCCATGTCGTTCATCGCGAAGGCGACCGGGTCGGCGAAGTCGTCGTCCGACGGGAGCAGGTCCGGGTGGCCCCAGACGGCGTCGCGGCCCTCGATGCCCCGGTGCTGGGTGAGCGCGGCCCAGAGCGCCGCGGCCTCGCGCAGTCGGCGGGGGCGCAGTTCCAGACCGACCAGCGCGGCGAAGGTCTGCTCGGCGGGACCGCCGGCGGCCCGGCGACGGCGGAACGCCTCGCCCAGCCGGACGACGTTGGGCAGCCGGTCGCTGGCGGCGCTGTCGACGACGTGGCACACCCAGCCCTCGACCAGGGCGAGCGCGGTCTCCAGGCGGGCCAGTGAGGCCTTCTGCGCCGGGGTGTCCTCCGGGGTGAAGATGCCCTCCAGGGCGATCGCCTGCATCGACTCGGGGTCGGTCGGGTCGACCCGGCCCATCGCCTCCTCGATCGCCTCCCGGTTGACCCGGATGCCCGAGGCGTACATCTCGACAGCGCTGAGTACATGCCCACGCAGCCACGGGACGTGCTGGAACAGCCGCTGGTGGGCGGCCTCGCGCAGCGCCACGTAGAGGCGGACCTCGTCCTCGGGCAGTTCCAGGCCCTCGCCGTACGCCCGGATGTTGGCGGGGATCAGCGCGGCAGTGCCGGCCGGGCCGAGCGGCAGCCCGATGTCGCCGGCGGAGAGCACCTCCGCGGCGAGCGAACCGAGGGCCTGGCCCAGCTGACCGCCGAACAGCGCGCCACCGAGGGAGGCCACCATCGACTGCATCGGGCCGAGCTGGGCGCGCGCCTCGGGTGGCACCAGGTCGCCCATCGCGCCGACCATCCGGCTGGCGACCGGGTCGCACAGCTTGCGCCACACGTCCAGTGTCTTGAAGATCCACTCGTTGCGGTTCCACGCAACGGGGTTCTGGATACCGGAGGGCCACGCCGAGGCGGGCTCCAACCACAGGTCGGCGAGGCGCAGCGCCTCCTCGACCGCGTTGCGCTCGTACATCGACACCGCCGGGTCACCGGCGGCCGCGAGCTGGCTGGCTGCTACCTGCCGGGCCAGGTCCCAGTTGACCGGCCCACTGCCCGGAGCGGAGAGCAGGTGCTGCAACTGCGACATGAACTGCTGCATCTGCGCGGGATCGTTGGGGTCTGGTGGCTGCCCACCCGGGAGCGCGAAACCGAACGGAATATCAGGCACGACATCTACGGTACGCGGACCGCGCCCCAGGTAGCCGCCGCTGGCGTTGCGCTGAGGGCGAAGTCGCGTGGCGCATCCGGCGGGTGACCCGCAGCCGGTCGGTACGCTCTGCGGCATGAGACGTCGTGGCCTGACGGTCCTGCTCGGTGCCCTGTTCACCGCCCTGCTGAGCATCGGGGTGCTCCGGGTACCGATTCCGTACGTGGTGCTGGGCCCGGGGCCGACTGTCAACACCCTCGGCACGACCGACGGTAAAGAGGTCATCCAGGTCTCCGGTCGGGAGACCTCGACCTCGGCCGGCCAGTTGCGGCTGACAACGGTGGGGGTGCAGCCCACTGTGCGGTTGCGAGGGGCGATAGCTGGTTGGTTCTCCGACGACGAGGCGGTGGTGCCGCGTGAGCTGGTCTACCCGCCGGGGGAGTCGACGGAGCAGGTCGAGCAGCGCAACGCCGAGGACTTCAAGGCGTCGCAGACCAGCGCGGAGACCGCCGCGCTGCGGGAGTTGGGCTTTCCGGTGCAGGTGGTGATCAAGACGGTGGCCGGGGACGGCCCGGCGGCCGGGGCGCTGAAGGCCGGCGATGTGATCACCTCGGTGGACGGCCAGCCGGTGCCGGTGGCCGCGAAGGTCACCGAGCTGGTCCGGGCCAAGCCGGCGGGCACGGCGTTGACCATCGGCTACACCCGTGACGGCGTGCCGGCCACCGCGACGGTAACCAGTCAGGAGCAGGACGGCCGACCGCGGATCGGTGTCGAGATCGATCAGCAGCAGCCCCACCCGTTCACGCTCGGCATCGACCTGGGGGACATCGGTGGGCCGAGCGCCGGGCTGATGTTCGCCCTGGGGATCGTGGACAAGTTGACCCCGGCCGACCTCACCGGCGGCCAGATCATCGCCGGTACCGGCACCATCGACGACGAGGGCGCCGTCGGCCCGATCGGCGGGATCGCCCAGAAGCTGGTCGGCGCCAAGCGCGCCGGGGCGAAGGTCTTCCTGGTGCCGGCGGACAACTGCGCCGAGGCGGTCCGCAATCCGCAGCCCGATCTGCCGCTGTTGCGGGTGGGCTCGTTGGACGAGGCGATGACCGCTCTGGAGACGTTGCGGGCGGGTGGTCAGCCGACGCGTTGCTGACCGGTGTGACCGTGCCCCGCCACGCTCAGGAACACCCCGTACTCTGGGTGCCTGGTCGGAGCCGATCATATCGAGCGTGCGGAGCCAACAGTGGTCATGCGTAGCAGCAGCCCCCTCCCGAGGATGAGCCGGCGCGGGCGCGTCACCATCGCGGTCCTGGTCGGGGTGTTCGTGCTCTTCACCCTGCTCGGCTGGGGTGTCCAGGCGTGGACCGACTGGCTCTGGTTCGACGAGGTTCGCTACACCGAGGTCTTCACCGGCGTCCTGCTCACCCGGCTGGTGCTCTTCCTCGCCATCGGCCTCGGCATGGCGCTGATCGTCGGCGGCAACCTCTGGCTGGCCTACCGGTTGCGCCCGCGACTGCGTCCGCACTCGGTGGAGCAGGCGACGCTGGAGCGCTACCGCATGGTGCTCAGCCCGCGTCTCGGCACCTGGATCTCGCTGACCGCCGCTGTGGTCGGGCTCTTCGCCGGTCTCTCCGCGCAGAACCGGTGGAACCAGTGGCTGCTGTTCCGCAACGGCGGTGACTTCGGCATCAAGGACCCGGAGTTCGGTGTCGACATCGGCTTCTACGTCTTCCAACTGCCGTTCTGGCGTTACCTGCTCGGGGTCGCCTTCACCGCTGTGGTGCTGGCCGTGATCGGCGCGCTGGCGGTGCACTACCTCTTCGGCGGGGTCCGCCTGCAGGGCGTCGGCGACCGGATGAGCAACGCGGCCCGCGCGCACCTGAGCACCCTGGTCGCGGTCTTCGTGCTGTTGAAGGCGATCGCGTACGTGTTGGACCGGCGGGCCATGCTGCTGGAGTACAACGAGGGCGCCAAGTTGTACGGTGCCGGCTACGCCGACGTCAACGCGTTGCTGCCGGCGAAGGAGATCCTCGCCTACATCTCGATCGTGGTCGCCATCGCGATCCTCGTGTTCTCCAACGCCTGGATGCGCAACCTGGTCTGGCCGGGGATCTCGCTGGCGCTGCTCGGCGTGTCCGCGGTGGCCATCGGCGGCATCTACCCCTGGGCGGTGCAGACCTTCGAGGTCAAGCCGAGCGCCAAGGACAAGGAAGCGCCGTACATCCAGCGCAGCATCGACGCGACGCGGGCGGCGTTCGGGTTGGGGGCCACCGAGACGACCCCGTACGCGGCGAACAACCTCACCCCACCGGGGAACCTGGCCACCGACACCTCTGTGGTGTCGAACGTGCGGCTGCTCGACCCGCAGTTGGTCAGCGAGACGTACACCCAGCTCCAGCAGGTGCGTGGCTTCTACGACTTCGGTCCGAAGCTGGACATCGACAGGTACGGGGTGAACGGCAAGGTCTCCGACTACGTGGTCGGCGTCCGGGAGATCAACTACGGCGAGCTGACCGACCAGCAGAACACCTGGATCAACAGGCACACCGTCTACACCCACGGGTACGGGCTGGTGGCCGCCCCGGCCAACCAGGTCGTCTGCGGTGGGCAGCCGTTCTTCGTCTCCGGCTTCCTCGGCGAGAAGACCCAGGAGGCGTGCTCCTCCCAGACCGAGCAGATCCCGGCCAAGCAGCCGCGCATCTACTACGGCGAGCGGATGGCGGCCGACGACTACGCCATCGTCGGGCAGTCCGACCCGAACAAGAAGGCCGAGTTCGACAGGCCGGTCGGTGAGGGCGGCGGCGAGTCCTACACCTACACCGGTGAGGGCGGCGTGGAGATCGGCTCCTTCACCCGGCGACTGCTGTACTCCATCAAGGAGCAGGAGTCGAACTTCCTGCTCTCCGAGGCGGTCAACAAGGACTCCAAGCTGCTCTACGTGCGTAACCCGCGCGACCGGGTGGAGAAGGTCGCGCCGTTCCTCACCCTGGACGGCGACCCGTACCCGGCGGTGGTCGACGGTCGGGTGCAGTGGATCGTGGACGGCTACACCACTGCGGCCTCCTACCCGTACGCGGAGAAGGTCAACCTGCAGACCGAGACCACCGACGAGTTGACCAACCGGGGCACCTTCCAGTTGGCCCGCGAAGACGTCAACTACATGCGCAACTCGGTGAAGGCCACGGTCGACGCGTACGACGGCACTGTGAAGCTCTACGAGTACGACGACACCGACCCGGTGCTCAAGGCGTGGAACAAGGCGTTCGGCGGCGACCTGGTGCTGCCGAAGGCGGAGATCCCGGTCGAGCTGAGCGAGCACCTGCGCTACCCGGCGGACATGTTCAAGGTGCAGCGCAACCTGCTCACCAAGTTCCACGTGACGAACCCGGGTGACTTCTACTCCGCACAGGACTTCTGGCAGGTGCCCAACGTGCCGGACGCCCCGGACAGCGGTCAGAAGCAGCCTCCGTACTACCTGTTCACCCAGTTCCCCGGACAGGAGAGCCCCCGGTTCCAGCTCACCTCGGCGGTCACCCCGAACGGCCGGCAGAACCTCGCCGCGCTGATCTCCGGGTCGTACGTCGACGGGCAGCCCCGGCTGGAGGTGCTGGAGTTGCCGGATCAGACCCGGATCTCCGGCCCGGTGCAGGTGCACCAGCAGATGACCAACAACGCGAACATCCGTCAGCAGCTCAACCTGCTCTCCAGCAACCAGGCGCAGGTGCAGTACGGCAACTTGCTCTCGTTGCCCTTCGCCGACGGGATGCTCTACGTCGAGCCGGTCTACGTGAAGAGCAACCAGCAGGACGCGTACCCGCTGTTGCAGAAGGTGCTGCTCTCGTACGGTGACGGCGGCTCCTTCGTGGCGCTCGCCGACAACATCAACGACGGCATCAAGCAGCTGGTCGAGCAGGGTAAGAAGGCCGGGCAGGGCACTTCGCCGCCGCCGACGACCGGGGGCAACCCGACGACGCCGACGCCGACTCCGACGCCTTCGGGGACGGCGGCGCCAACGCCGACCCCGAGCGCCGGCACGCCACCGCCGACCGGTGACCTGGCTGCCGCCGCCGACCGAGTGCAGACCGCGATCACCGAGGTCCGGGCCGCGCAGACGTCAGGCGACTTCGAGCGGTACGGGCGTGCGCTGAAGGCCCTCGACGAGGCGCTCACCGCGTTCCAGCAGGCGCAGCAGGCCGCTGGTGCGCCGGGTGCCAGCCCGAGTGCCGGAGGCTGACCCGCCACCGCCAGCAGTTTCTCCCCGAGCCCCCGTCGCTCGGACCGCATCAGGTCCGAACGGCGGGGGCTCGGCCGTTGTCTGATCTGTGCGTATCTGTCACGTCACCGACAGCACCCTCCGCGCCCGCAACCTGCGGCGCCGGTCCGCCGTCCTCAATGCAACGGGGTGGGGACGAGGGGGAACAGTCGTGCGGGACGCGCAGAGCTTCGATGACTTCTACCGCAGCACCGCCCGGCGGACGCTGCGGTACGGCTATGCGGTCGCTGGCGACCACAGTGAGGCGCAGGACCTGGTGCAGGAGGCGTACACCCGGGCCTGGCGGCAGTGGGGGCGACTGTCGTCGCATCCGGCGCCGGAGGCGTGGCTGCGGCTCGTGGTGGCCCGGCTGGCCACCGACCGCTGGCGGCGCCTGCACCGCTGGCGGGTGGTGCTGAGCCGTACCGGACCGCCGGCGGTCGCACCCCCGCCCAGCGAGGACGGGGTGCTCCTGGTCGGAGCGCTCCGGCAGTTGCCCGCCAAGCACCGGCAGGCGCTGGCCCTGCACTACCTCTTCGACATGTCCGTCGAGGAGATCGCCCGGGAGACGGACGCCCCGGTCGGCACCGTGAAGTCCTGGCTGTCCCGAGGTCGGTCCCGGCTGGCCGCGCTGCTGCCCGACCTCAGCGCAGTGGAGTTGGAGGCGAACGATGTCAGTTGAACTCTCTGACCTGTACCGGTCGCTCAGCACCGTCGCGGACGGGCACGAGCTGACCCATCCCGAGTCACTTCGGCGGTTCGCCGACCGGCGGGCCCGAGCCCGGGTAGCCGGTTCGACGCTCGCGGTGGCGCTTCTCGTGGGCGGGGTCGCCGTCGGTGGCCGACTGGCGTACCCGGCGGACGGCTCCGCACCGCTGCCACCGCCCGCCGACATCCCCGGCCCGCTGCCGACCGGGGCGACCGCGACCTCACGACCGTCACCGACGCCGACCCCGGCGTCGACACCGTCGTCCCCGCCGCCGTCGCGGACCAGCCCGAGCGGTACGCCGTCGCAGCCGGCCACCGGATCCGCGGCACCTCGGCCGCCCACCTCGATCCCGGACCGCGCCTTCTTCGTGCTGGCGGCCCCGAACCGGACCGGACTGGAATCCTCGGGGGAGGGTCCGGCACTGCCGACGCTGTGCGGGACGCCCCTGCCCAGCGACTCGGCAATGGTCCAACGCCGTGGTCGCTACCTGGCCTACAAGTTGGCGGAGACGCCGACGGGGCACGTGCCGGACGGCAGCTACCGGCACACCATCACCATCTACCGGGCAGGCCGCGCCGACGACGCGTTGCGGGAACTGCGGCAGGCCGTGCGCGGCTGCCCCGACCAGAAGCTGTCCGACGACAACAGGACGTGGCGACAGCGGCTGCTGGCCTCGGGGACGTACGGGGACGGGTCGGTGCTGTTCGAGATGCGGGCGCCGATGCCGGACGGGATGGGCGAGCCGGGTACGGAGGAGGTTCGGCTGATCCGGGCGGTCCGGGTCGGCGATGTGGTGACGGTGCTCTGGGAGCAGGGTTGGGAGCACACGGCGGTCGTTCGGTCCCAGGTCGATGCTGACAGTCGACGGGCGGTCGCGGCGATCGAGAACTGGCTCGACTGACTACGACCAGGTCAGAGCTGTCCGTGTCGGTGGTATCGGAGTCGCTTTGCGGTGTCCCGGGTCGGTGCGCTACGGTTAGCGAGCCGACGCGGGGTGGAGCAGCTCGGTAGCTCGCTGGGCTCATAACCCAGAGGTCGCAGGTTCAAATCCTGTCCCCGCTACGAGAGAAACACCAGTTCGAAGCCCGTCTCCGGTTCGCCGGAGGCGGGCTTTCGACATTCCGGGGTGCCGGCCACGACGTTGCGGGGTGCCGGCCACAGCGGATGGCGACCCCACTGATCATCGCCCGGAACGGGTGAGTTAGTCTTAACCAGTCGACGCGGGGTGGAGCAGCTCGGTAGCTCGCTGGGCTCATAACCCAGAGGTCGCAGGTTCAAATCCTGTCCCCGCTACCACTGAAAGTGATATGAGTCCGGCCCCCACACTGTGG
>NZ_JBEZGJ010000220.1:0-9934 GCF_040649965.1 Micromonospora sp. NPDC048843 | reverse complement strand
TCACCCGCCCGCAACGCCTGCGCCGCCAAATGCAACGCCACCAACGACGACGAACACGCCGTATCCACCGTCACCGCCGGGCCCTCCAACCCAAACGTGTACGACAACCGCCCCGAAATCACACTCGCCGCACTACCCGTAACCGCGAAACCCTCCACGCTCTCCCCAGGCGCCGTATGCCGCCCATACTCCGACCCCATCGCCCCGATAAACACCCCCGTCGCGCTCCCCCGCAACGACAACGGATCCACACCCGCCCGCTCGAACACCTCCCACGACGTCTCCAACAACAACCGCTGCTGCGGATCCATCGCCAAAGCCTCACGCGGAGAAACCCCAAACAAACCCGCGTCGAACCCACCCGCATCATCAACAAACCCACCATGACGCGTATACGACTTCCCCGACGCATCAGGATCAGGGTCATACAACCCCTCCAGATCCCAACCCCGATCCCCCGGAAACTCCGAAATCCCATCCCCACCCGTCACCACCAACCGCCACAAATCCTCAGCCGACCGCACACCACCCGGAAAACGACACCCCACACCCACAATCGCAATCAGGTCGTCGTTTGCGGATGCGGTGCGGGGCGGTTCGGCGACTGGTTTGGGGTGCGTGCCGAGGACTTGGGTGCGTAGGTGGGTGGCGAGGGCGGTCGGTGTGGGGTAGTCGAATACGAGGGTCGCCGGTAGCCGCAACCCGGTGGCCGTGCCGAGCCGGTTACGAAACTCGACCGCGGTCAGCGAGTCGAAGCCGAGGTCCTTGAACGCCTGGGTGACGTCGACGCCGTCCGCGCTGCTGTGACCGAGTACGGTCGCCACCTGACTGCGGACCAGTTCAAGCAGGGTCCGCTGCTGATCCTGCTCGGGTAGTCCTGTCAGCCGCCGTACCAGAGCCGAGGCGTCCGCTGCCGACGCAGCCTGCGGCCGCGACGGCGCCCGCGCGAGTCCCCGCAACATCGCCGGAATAGTGCCGGCCTCCGCCTGTGCTTGCAGCCGGCCGGTGTCCCACCGGGCCGCGACCAGCAAGGGCTCACCGGTGCCCACCGCAGCGTCAAACAGGGCTAGGGCCTGCTCGGTGGACATCGCCGTCACACCGGACCGGGACACCCGCGCGAGATCGCTTTGCTGCAGGTGGGCGGTCATCCCGCTGGCCTGCTCCCACAAGCCCCAGGCGATCGACGTGCCGGGAAGCCCTTGTGCTTGACGTTGCATGGCCACGGCATCTAAGAACGCGTTCGCCGCCGCGTAGTTGCCCTGCCCTGGGCCACCCAAGATTCCAGCAGCCGAGGAGAACAGTACGAACAGTCGTAGATCAATGTTCCGCGTCAACTCGTGCAGGTTGACCGCCGCGTCAACCTTCGGGCGTAACACCGTTTCCAACTGCTGACGCGTCATCGACTCGACCACACCATCGGCCAGGACACCGGCCGCGTGCACCACAGCGGTCAGCGGATGTTGCGTGGGTATCGTCGATAGCAGTTGTGCGAGAGCGTTATGGTCGGCCACATCGCACGCGATCACCGACACCTCCGCACCCAACTCGCTCAGCTCGGCAACTAAGGCGGGTGATCCGTTTGCCTGCATACCGCGGCGACTCGTCAAGATCAAGCGCCGCACCCCGTACTTGGTGACCAAGTGCCGCGCTACCAATCCACCCAGTTGGCCGGTCCCACCCGTGACCAACACGGTTCCGGTGGGATGGAGCACGAGGGTTTCGGTGTCGGGTACGTCACGTATTGGGGCGAGTCGGGGGGTGCGTATCTGGCCTTGTCGAATGGCGACCTGTGGTTGGTTGGAGGCCAGCACCGCCGGGAGGGCGCGCACGGAGGAGTCGAGGCCATCGACGTCAAGGTCAACCAGCACGATCCGGTTGGGGTGCTCCGTTTGTGCCGAGCGGATGAGGCCCCACGCGCTGGCGCCGACAAGGTCGCTGATTGGCTCGTTCGCGCTGGTGGAGACGGCTTCGTGGGTCAGTACGGTCAGGCGTGATGAGGCCCACCGGTCCTCCGCCAGCCAGGCCTGGATCGTCGCTAGCGTTTGTGCCACACCGTGGTGGACGGCCTGAGTCACCGAAGCGGTGTTGTGGGTGAGACCGGGATGATCGGTCGCGGCGAGCAGCAAAAGGTCCGGTAAGGGCGCCCCATTGTCGACCGCCGTGTTCGTCGCGGCGAGGTCCGCATAGCTGTCTACCGCCATGTCGGCTGCGATCAACGCGGATGCGACCCGCATTGGGTCTTCTCCGAGCACCGCCCACCGTCCGGTAGTGGCGGTGCTGGTGCCCGGCACGGTGGTCCATTCAAGAGCGAGTAAAGGGCCATTCGCGCTTCCGCGCTTGCGCTCGAGCTGCTGCGCTGAGGCCGGTCGCATCGCTAGTGAGTCGGCCTTGAGGACTAGCCGGCCAGCCCCGTCGACGATGGTGACGGCGACCGTGTCGGTGCCGGTGGGTGATAGCTGTACCCGCACCGATGTTGCGCGCGAGGCCAGCAGCGACACGCCCGTCCAGGCGAAGGGCAGCCAGAGCTGATCGCTACCGAAGATGCCGGGTAGTCCCAGCGGGTGTGTCGCGGCGTCCAGGAGGGCCGGGTGAATCCCGAACTGGCCCGCATGGTCCCGCTCCGGTTCTGGTAGGACGACCTCGGCGAAGATCTCATCCCCACGTCGCCACGCGGCGCGTAGCCCCTGGAATGTCGGCCCGTATCCGTAGCCCGCCTGGGCTACGGCCTCGTAGTGTCCGCTTAAGTCAACGATGCTGGCATCGACAGGCGGCCATGCCTCTATGCCCGACGCGTCGGGCAGTGTGCCGGCGTTTGTATTGGTGGTGGTGAGTGTTCCGGTGGCGTGTTGTGTCCAGTCTTCCGTGTCATCAGGGTGGGAATGAATGCTGACCGGCCGGCGACCAGCCTGATCCGCCTCACCGACCCGTACCTGGATCGCCACAGCACCGCGATCGGGTAACAGCAGCGGCACCTCCAAAGCCAGCTCGTCGATCCGGTCGCAACCGACCTCGTCACCCGCCCTGATCGCAAGTTCCACAAACGCCGTGCCAGGCAAAAGAACAACACCAGCAACCGCATGATCGGCCAACCACGGATGCGTCTGCACAGACAACCGGCCGGTCAACAACACACCCTGCCCACCCGGCAGACTCACCGCCGCACCCAACAACGGATGATCCACCACCCTCTGACCGAACCCGGTCGGATCACCACCAACCGAAGCCGGCATCAACCAGAACCGCTCCCTCTGGAACGCATAGGTGGGCAACTCCACCCGACCGGCACCCGACCCGGCGAACAACGCGGCCCAATCAACCCGAGCCCCATTGACGAACGCTTCTGCCAACGACTGGGTGAATCGGGCGATTCCGCCGTCGTCGCGGCGCAGCGATCCCAGCACCACCGCTGGTAATTCAAGGTCGTCGATCGTCTCTTGCACACCCACGGTTAAGACCGGGTGTGGGCTAGCCTCGACAAACAGCCGGTGTCCCTGCTGCAGTAGCGCCCGGGTGGCCGCCTCGAAACCGACCGGCTCTCGCAAGTTCCGAAACCAATATTCCGCGTCTAGTTCGGCGGTGTCCTTCCACCCGCCAGTCACCGTGGAGAAGAACGGAATCGCGGCCGAACGAGGAGTGATTTCCCGCAGTGCCTCCAGCAGTTCGTCGCGGAGCACGTCCACATGCACAGAGTGTGAAGCGTAGTCCACCGCGATTTTGCGCGCCCGAGTTCCCTCGGCCTCGCAGTCGGCCAGGAACTCATCCAACGCGTCGACATCACCGGAAACCACACATGAGATGGGGCCATTCACCGCGGCAAGGGTCAACCGGTTGGCCCAAGGCTCCAACTTGGCCGTTAGGGTCGCCGGGGCAAGGGAGACTGACGCCATGCCACCCCGGTCCGACAATGCCTTCAGGGCTTGACTGCGTAGCGCTACGATCTTTGCCGCGTCGGTTAGGGACAACCCGCCGGCCGCGCATACCGCAGCGATTTCTCCTTGCGAGTGGCCCACCACCGCCGCCGGAACCAGCCCGTGCGACTTCCACAACTCGGCCAACGACACCATTACGGCGAACAGGGCCGGCTGCACCACATCGACCCGATCCAGCGACGCCGTCTCGGAACGGCCGTGCAGTACGTCGAGCAGGTCCCAGTCCACGTGAGGGGCGAGCGCATCCGCGCATGCGTGCAATCGTTCACGGAAAACCGGAGAGTCGTCCAGGAGGTCGACGGCCATGCCAGCCCATTGGGAGCCCTGACCCGGGAAGACAAATACCGGCTTCGGTTGCGCCGCGGCTCGGCCCTGGACGCCCTTCAGGCCGGGTTCGTCGGCTGCCACTGCCCTCAGAGCATCGAGGAGTTCCTGGCGGTCCTCGGCTAACAGGACGGCGCGATGCTCGAGGTGCGCCCGCGTTGTTACTAGAGACCAGCCCACGTCTGCTGTTGTGAGTTGCGGAAATGTGCTCACGTGTTCGTGCAGGCGGGCCGCTTGCTCGCGCAGCGCGGGAATGGACCGGGCTGACAGCACCCACGGCCGCACGTGGGTGACGGCATCGGCGGCGGCGTGCTGCGCTGCGAGTGCCGGTGGCCGTCTTGGCTCGGTGTCCGACACTGCTTCGAGAATGATGTGAGCGTTGGTGCCGGAGATTCCGAACGAGGACACCGCAGCCCTTCGCGGTCGGCCGGTTTCCGGCCATGACCGCGCTTCGGTCAATAGCTCGACCCCACCGGCGGTCCAGTCCACGTGCGGGGACGGCTCGTCGACGTGCAAGGTTTTGGGCAGCAGGCCCCGGCGGAGCGCTTCCACCATTTTGATCACACCGGCAACTCCGGCCGCCGCCTGTGTGTGGCCGATGTTCGACTTCACCGACCCGAGCCAGAGGGGCCGATCCGCCGGCCGGTCCCTGCCGTAGGTGGCCAGCAACGCTTGAGCTTCGATTGGATCGCCCAACGTGGTGCCGGTGCCGTGCGCCTCAACAGCGTCGACATCACCGGGAGACAGCCGGGCGTTGGTCAGCGCCTGCCGGATCACCCGTTGTTGGGACGGGCCGTTTGGGGCGGTCAGTCCGCTACTGGCGCCGTCCTGGTTTACTGCGGAGCCGCGTACCACCGCCAACACCGGATGACCATGGCGTCTCGCGTCCGCCAGCCGCTCGACCAGCAGCAGGCCTACACCCTCACCCCAGCCTGTGCCATCCGCAGCCGCCGCGAAGGGCTTGCATCGCCCGTCCGGTGATAGCCCCCGCTGCCGGCTGAACTCGACGAATGTCCTCGGTGTCGACATCACCGTCACCCCGCCTGCGAGGGCCAGATCGCACTCGCCGCCGCGTAACGCCTGGGCCGCCAGGTGTAGAGCCACCAGCGACGACGAACACGCGGTGTCGATCGTGACCGCTGGGCCTTCCAACCCGAACGTGTACGCCAACCGGCCGGAGATCACGCTGGCAGCGCTACCGGTGACCGCATAGCCTTCGGTTCCCTGCGCGCCCTTGGTGTTCTTGCCGTAACCCGTCTCGATGGCGCCGACGAACACGCCGGTTGGGGTGCCGCGCAACGTGTGTGGGTCAATACCGGCGCGTTCGAAGGTCTCCCACGAGGTCTCCAGCAGCAGCCGCTGCTGTGGATCCATGGCGATGGCCTCGCGCGGGGAAATGCCGAACAGTCCCGCGTCGAACCCCGCGACGTCGGCGACGAATCCGCCGTAGCGGGTGTAGGACTTCCCGGGGCTGTCCGGGTCCGGGTCGTATAGGCGCTCTGCGTCCCAGCCCCGGTCGCCGGGGAACTCGGTGATCGCGTCCGTACCGTCGGCGACCAGCTGCCACAGGTCGGATGCGGAACGGGCGCCGCCGGGGAACCGGCAGGCGACCGCCACGATGGCGACAGGTTCGGTGAGGGCTGCGGTGAGCTGCTGGTTCTGTCGCCGCAACCGTTCTGTCTCCTTCAGCGACGTGCGCAGCGCTGAGACCACCTCGTTCGTGTCTACCGTCATCGCGAGCTCCACTCCTCGGCTCGGGCGCTGCCGTTGTCGGTGTCGGTGTCGGTGTCGTTTGCCAATCGGATGAGGTCGGAGATGTCCATGCCGTCGATTTCGACGTCGCCGCTCTTCGGTGATTGGGGTGGGGTCGTTCCGTCGTGTCCGGCGAGTTGTAGGAGGGTGTCGAGGATGCCGGCCTGACGAATGACGGACAGGGGAATGGTGGCCATGGCGTGGCGGATCTCGGCTTCTGCGGGGTCTGCGCCGGTATCAGGTGCTCCGTTGGGCTGGCCGGTGAGGTGGGTCCCGAGGTAGCTGGCGAGCGCGGCAGGTGTGGGATGGTCGAAGATGAGGGTGGCTGGAAGGTGTGCCTGGGTAGCTGTGGCTATCCGGTTGCGTAGTTCGATCGCGGTGAGTGAGTCGAAGCCGAGGTCGATGAATCCTCGATCGGCGACGACGTCGTCTGTTGTCGGGTGGCCCAGGACCGTGGCGGCGTGGTCACGGACGAGGTCCAGCAGGATCCGGTGTTGTTCCGGCTCGGATGCCGTGGTCAGGCGCCGCACCAGGCTGTCGGTGTCTGTGTCCGTGGCAGCCGTGGCACGGGCCGGGGCGCCGGCCAGCCCTCGGAGGATGGTCGACAGGGTCCCGGCTGTCGCCTGGGCACGTAGGCGGGCCACGTCCAGCCGCGCCGCTACGACGGTCGACTCACCGGAGACGATCGCGGCGTCGAAGAGGTCTAACGCCTGCTCTGTGGTCAGGGCGCTCATCCCGGTCCGGCTCATCCTGGCTAGGTCGCTGTGCTGGAGGTGGCCAGCCATGCCGCCGTCCTGGGCCCACAGGCCCCAGGCGATGGAGGTAGCGGGACGGCCAGAGGTGTGACGGTGGGCGGCTAGAGCATCCAGGTAGGTATTTGCCGCTGCGTAGTTGCTCTGCCCTGGGCTGCCTATGACCCCAGAGGCGGAGGAGAACATCACGAACGCCGCGAGGTCGGAATCCTGGGTGAGCTGATGCAGGCTTATCACGGCGTCGACCTTCGGCCGTAGCACCGTCGCGAGCTGCTCGTCGGTCAACGATTCGATCACCCCGTCGGAGATAACTCCGGCGGTGTGGATCACAGCCGTGAGGGGATGCTGGGCCGGGATGTGCGTTAGTAGGCGCGCCAAGGCGTGGCGGTCTGCGGCGTCGCAGGCGGCGACGGTGACCTCGGCGCCCAGTCCCGCAAGCTCGGCCTGCAACTGCGCTGCACCGTCCGCGTCGATGCCGCGGCGGCTTGCCAATATCAGATGCTGTGCCCCGTGCGCTGCGACCAGGTGTCGCGCGACTAGCCCGCCCAGTTGCCCAGTGCCGCCGGTGATCAGAACCGTCCCAGACGGGTTGATGGGCGGGGGTACACGCAGCACGATCTTTCCGACGTGGCGAGCCTGGCTGATGAACCGGAAGGCCTGCTTGGCGTCGCGGATCCCCCAGGTGGTCACGGGCAGCGGCTGAAGGTTTCCCTCGTCGAGCATGGTGACGATGTGGGTCAGCATGTGCTGTATGCGGTCAGGCCCAGCTTGCATCAGGTCGAAGGTCTGGTATGCCACGCCAGGGTGTTGGTCGGTGAACAGCCGTGCATCACGAACATCCGCTTTGCCCATTTCGATGAACTGGCCGCCCCGCGGCAGCAGGCGTGCCGAGGAGTCGATGAACTCACCGGTGAGCGAGTTGAGGACCACGTCGACGCCCCGCCCACCGGATGCGGCTATAAACCGCTGCTCGAATTCCTGGGTTCGGGAGGAGGCGATGCGCAAGTCGTCCAGGCCCAACGACCGCAACGTGTCCCACTTCGCCGGGCTGGCGGTGGCAAACACGTCCGCGCCGGCATGCTGGGCCAGTTGCACGGCGGCCATGCCGACGCCGCCGGCGGCGGCGTGCACCAGCACGGACTCACCTTCCTGCAACCGGGCAAGGACGAAGAGCCCGTAGTAGGCGGTCAGGAATGCCACCGGTACGGCCGCGGCGTGCTCGAACGACCAGCCGATCGGGATCCGCACCAGCATTCGGTGATCCGTGACGGCGATTGGCCCGAATGCGTGCGGAACCAAGCCCATGACCCGGTCGCCAATGTGGAGCCCGTCGACGCCGTCTCCCACGTCGGTAACCACCCCGGCCGCTTCACTGCCGAGGACCGCCTCGCCGGGGTACAGCCCCAAGGCCATCAACGCGTCGCGGAAGTTGAGCCCTGCGGCGTGCACCGCGATCCGGACCTGCCCCGGCTGAAGCGGTCGAGTGACCTCCGGACAGGCGATGAGAGACAAGCCATCGATCGTGCCTGCCTCCTGCGTGTCGAGGCGCCACGGAGCACGGGTCGGCGGTGTCAGCGCATCACGACTGGTCTGGGCGATGCGTGGTGCCAGCAGGCGGCCACGGCGCGCCGCCAGTTGTGGTTCGCCAGCGCCGACTGCGGCAGGCAGCAGAGCCGCGCCGTCGGGATGATCTATGTCGAGCAAGAGCATTCGGTTCGGGTGCTCGGCCTGCGCGGAGCGGATCAGGCCCCAAAGGGGGGCGTGTGCAAGGTCGATGATGTCCTCGTCCGCGCTGGTCGACACCGCGCCGTTGGTCAGCACGACGAGGCGGGTTGACGCCCAACGGGAGTCAGCGAGCCAGGTCTGTACCAGATGCAGCACCCGGGACACAGCCGCATAAACGGCGGCGGGGTCTTGTCCGACCATTTCCTGGTCGAGGGCCGGCTCTCCGAGGCAGGACAGGACAATGGCATCCGGTGGCGGCGCGCCCTTGCCAATGGCGTCGCTAGCCGCCGCTAGGTCGGGCATGGTCTCGGTCGAGGTGCCGGTGGCACTCAAGACAGCCGCGACCGGCGTCGACTCCGTGCCCAACACAAACCACCGACTCGGTGCGGAATCCTTGATAGCCAGCACCGGGTTCCACTCCAGACGCAGCAGCGCGAGTTGCTCTCGGCTGCGCATCCGCTCGAGATGTTCGGTGGACACCGGGCGCACCACCAGCGACTCCGCCTCCATCACCGGTCGGCCTGCGCCGTCGGCGATGGTTACCGCGACCGCGTCGGCCCCAGATGGGGTCAGGCGCAGCCGCACGGTCGTCGCTCCTGCGGCTAGCAGTGATATCCCTGTCCACGCAAATGGCAGCCGGGGCTGGTCGGCGCCGAACAGCTCGGGCAGGCCCAGTGGATGGGTTGCGGCATCCAATAGGGCAGGGTGGATCCCGTACCGTCCATGCTCGGAGGCCTCGTCCGGTAGGGCAACCTCAGCGAAAACCTCATCGCCGCGACGCCACGCGGCGCGCAGGCCCTGGAACATCGGGCCGTACCCGTAGCCTGCCTGGGCCATGTTTGGGTAGTGATTAACCACGTCGATGGGGGTGGCGTTGGTGGGTGGCCAGGTTGCTAGGTCCGGCCAGTTCGAGGGCTCGCTGCTACCCGCATTGGTGGTGGTGAGTGTTCCGGTGGCGTGTTGTGTCCAGTCTTCCGTGTCATCAGGGTGGGAATGAATGCTGACCGGCCGGCGACCAGCCTGATCCGCCTCACCGACCCGTACCTGGATCGCCACAGCACCGCGATCGGGTAACAGCAGCGGCACCTCCAAAGCCAGCTCGTCGATCCGGTCGCAACCGACCTCGTCACCCGCCCTGATCGCAAGTTCCACAAACGCCGTGCCAGGCAAAAGAACAACACCAGCAACCGCATGATCGGCCAACCACGGATGCGTCTGCACAGACAACCGGCCGGTCAACAACACACCCTGCCCACCCGGCAGACTCACCGCCGCACCCAACAACGGATGATCCACCACCCTCTGACCGAACCCGGTCGGATCACCACCAACCGAAGCCGGCATCAACCAGAACCGCTCCCTCTGGAACGCATAGGTGGGCAACTCCACCCGACCGGCACCCGACCCGGCGAACAACGCGGCCCAATCAACCCGAGCCCCGTTGACGAACAA
>NZ_JBEZGJ010000219.1:0-10012 GCF_040649965.1 Micromonospora sp. NPDC048843 | reverse complement strand
GGGACTTCACTGTGGCCAGCCGGCACGGGCTGACCGGGCGGATGGTGGCGGTCCGGCGACCGACCACCGGTGGGCGACGACAGCCCTAGCACCACGAGCGGTGCGGCGGCCACGAGCGGTGGCGACCATCCGAACGACAGGGGCACCGCCGTCAGCAGCCGCCGGGGCGACCTGACGGCGCGGCGGAGCACCGAAGCCGGGGGCCGGCGGGGCCGGCGGCGCGGGGGTGGTGAGGAACTGCGGGTGCCGGAGGCCGAGTTCACGTCCTATTACGGTCGGCCCGTTCTGAAGGGGCCGGTCTGGAAGTGGGACATCGCCGCGTACCTGTTCACCGGCGGGCTGGCCGCGGGCTCGTCGCTGCTGGCCGCGGGCGGGCAGCTCACCGGCCGGCCCGCGTTGCGGCGTGCCGGTCGGGTCACCGCGTTGGCCGCCGTCAGTGCCAGCGCCGTCTTCCTGGTGAAGGACCTGGGCCGGCCGGCGCGGTTCCACCACATGCTGCGGGTGGCCAAGCCGACCTCGCCGATGTCGATGGGTACCTGGATTCTCACCGCGTACGGGCCGGCGGCGGGCCTCGCCGCGATCGCCGAGGCTGCCGGTGTGCTGCCCCGGCACGGTCTGCTCGGGCTGGCCGGCCGGGCGTTGCCGCCGATCGGGCACGCCGCTGGGCTGCTCGCCGCCGGCACCGCGCCGGCGCTGGCCACGTACACCGGGGTGTTGCTGGCCGACACGGCGGTGCCGTCGTGGCACGAGGCGTACCCCGAGCTGCCGGTGATCTTCGCGGGCAGCGCGTTGGCCAGCGGCGCCGGCGTGGGTCTGCTCGCCGCGCCGCCGGCCCAGGCCGGGCCGGCCCGCCGGATGGCCGTGGCCGGCGCGGCCCTGGAGCTGTACGGCGCGCACCGGGTGGAGACCCGCCTCGGCCTGCTCAGCGAGCCCTACCGGGTGGGTCGGCCGGGTCGGTTGCTGCGCGCCGGGCGGTTGCTGACCGTCGGCGGGGTGGTGGGTGCTCTGCTGGGCCGGCGCAGCCGGGTGGTCGGGGCGCTCTCGGGGACAGCGCTGCTGGCCGCGTCGGTGCTGACCCGGTTCGGCATCTTCTACGGCGGCGTCGCCTCGGCCCGCGACCCCCGGTACACGGTGGTGCCGCAGCGCGAACGGGCGGAAGCGCGGCGAACCGGCATGGATCTTCCAGCTGATCGGGCGGTCCCGCCCGCGGTGTGATCGAATGTCCGGTGGAGGCGTTCAGGCGGCTGGTGCCCCTCCCGGTCTTCAAAACCGGAGTGGTCCGGGACCCGGGCCAGGCGGGTTCGATTCCCGTCCGTCTCCGCCACACCGCTTGCAGGAGATGACGTGATGGGCGACGGCCCGGTGGACCCGCGACGTCGGGTGCCCCGTACGGACACGCTGCTCGCCGACCCGGTGCTGGCCGCCGCCACAGTGACCCTCGGCCGGGAGCAGGTCAAGGCGATCGTCTCCCACGCGCAGGGTCGCGCCCGCCGCGGTGAGCTCAACCCCGACGAGGTACGCGACGCGGCGGTCGCCGCGTTGCCCACGCCCGGCCCCCGGGTGGTGCTCAACGCCACCGGTGTCGTGCTGCACACCAACCTGGGCCGGGCGCCGTTGTCGTCCGCCGCTGTCGCCGCGGTGATGGCTGCCGCCGGGCACACCGACGTCGAGTTGGACCTGGCCACCGGCCGGCGTGCCCGTCGCGGCAGGGGCGCGCTCGACGCGCTGGCCGCCGCCGTGCCCGACGCGGGCGCCGTGCACGTGGTCAACAACGGCGCGGCCGCGTTGGTGCTGGCCGCCACCGCGTTGGCCGCCGGCCGGGAGATCGTGGTCAGCCGCGGCGAACTGGTCGAGATCGGCGACGGTTTCCGCCTGCCCGACCTGCTGGAGAGCACCGGCGCGCGGCTGCGCGAGGTGGGCACCACCAACCGCACCACCCTCGCCGACTACGCCGCCGCGCTCGGCCCGCAGACCGGCTTCGTGCTCAAGGTGCACCCGTCGAACTTCCGGGTCACCGGCTTCACCTCAGCCGTCGGGGTACGGCAACTGGCCACGCTCGGGGTGCCGGTGGTCGCGGACATCGGCTCCGGGCTGCTCGGCGCGGACCCGCTGTTGCCCGACGAACCGGACGCGGCCAGCACCCTGCGCGCCGGCGCCGCGCTGGTCACCGCCAGCGGCGACAAACTGCTCGGCGGGCCGCAGGCGGGGCTGTTGCTGGGTGACGTCGAGGTGATCGAGCGGTTGCGTCGCCACCCACTGGCGCGGGCACTGCGGGTGGACAAGCTCACCCTGGCCGCGCTGGCCGCCACAGTGCACCAACCGGACACGCCGACCCGGGCGGCACTGCACGCCGACCCGGGTGCCCTGCGGGAACGGGTCGAGCGGCTGCGGGACCGGCTCGGCGCGGACGGGCGCAAGGCGGAGGTGGTGCCGGCCGTCGCGGTGGTCGGCGGGGGCGGCGCCCCCGGGGTGGAGTTGGACTCGTGGGCGTTGAGCCTGCCCGAGCGGTACGCGGCGCCGCTGCGCACCGGGGACCCGCCGGTCCTCGGTCGGGTGGTGCGCGGCCGGCTCCTGCTCGACCTGCGCTGTGTGCCCGTCGACGCGGACGAGGCCGTCCGCGAGGCCGTGCTGCACGTGCCCGGGGAGGACTGAGCGTGTTCGTCGTCGCGACCGCCGGGCACGTCGACCACGGCAAGTCGACACTGGTCCGGGCGTTGACCGGGATGGAACCCGACCGGTGGGCCGAGGAACGCCGCCGAGGGATGACAATCGACCTGGGTTTCGCCTGGACGACGCTGCCGTCCGGCGGCACCGTCGCCTTCGTCGACGTACCTGGGCACGAGCGGTTCGTGCCGAACATGCTCGCCGGGGTCGGCCCGGTCCCGGCGGCGCTGATAGTGGTGGCCGCCGACGAGGGCTGGATGCCGCAGTCCGCCGAGCACCTGGCCGCGCTCGACGCGCTCGGCGTCGCGTACGGACTGCTCGCGGTGACCCGCGCGGACCTTGCCGATCCGGGGCCGGCGACGGCCCGCGCCCGCGCGGAGATCGCCGAGACCAGCCTCGGCGCGGTGCCGGCGGTGGCGGTCAGTGGCCTGACCGGCGCCGGCCTGCCGCAGCTGCGGGCGGCCCTGGACCAGCTCGCCGCCCAACTGCCCGCGCCGGTGGTGGACGACCCGGTCCGGCTGTGGGTGGACCGTAGCTTCACAGTGCGGGGCAGCGGCACCGTCGTCACCGGCACCCTCGGCGCCGGCCGGCTGCGGGTGGGCGACGAACTGGAGCTGGCCGGCGACGACGAACCCGTCCGGGTCCGTGGCCTGCACTCGCTGGGCGAGGCCCGGCCGGAGGCGGCGGCGGTCGCCCGGGTGGCGGTCAACCTGCGCGGTACGCCCCGCGACCGGCTCGGCCGGGGCGACGCGTTGCTCACCCCGGGCCGGTTTCACCACACCGACGTGGTCGACGTCCGGCTCGCCGGTGACCCGGCCGCCGATCTGCCGGCCACCCTCACCCTGCACGTCGGGTCGGCGGCGGTGCCGGTACGGGTACGCCCACTCGGCCCGGACACCGTCCGGCTGCGGTTGGCCCGCCCGCTGCCGTTGCTGGTGGGTGACCGGGCGCTGCTGCGGGACCCGGGCCGCCACCACGTCAGCGGCGGGGTGCGGGTGCTGGACGTGGCACCTCCACCGCTGGGCCGACGGGGTGCGGCCGCCGCCCGCGCCCAGGTCCTCGCCGAGTTGGACGGTCGACCCGACCTGGCGGGGGAGCTGCGCCGTCGCCGGTTGATCCAGTCGGGCGCGTTGATCCGGATGGGTGTGCCGACGCACGCCGAGCCGGTGCAGGACGGGCCGGCATACGCCGAGCCGGTGGCCGGCGACTGGCTGGCCGACCCCGCACACTGGCGGCGGCTCGGTGAGCAACTGACCGAGGAGGTCGCCCGGCACGCGCGGGAACACCCGTTGGAGGCCGGGATGCCGGTGGACGCGCTGCGTCAGCGCCTCGCCCTGCCCGACCGGGTGCTGGTCGAGGCGCTGGTCCGGCCGCCGCTGCGGATCCACGCCGGTCGGGTCGGGGCGGCGAGCGCCAACGCGCTGCCCGAACCGGTGGCCCTGGCCGTGCAACGGGTCCGCGCCGAGTACGGCGACCGGCCGTTCCGCGCCCCCGAGGCGGACCGCCTGGCCGACCTCGGCCTGGGCCCCCGCGAGATCGGCGCCGCGGTGCGGGCCGGCGCCCTGCTGCGGCTGGCCGACAACGTGGTGCTGCTGCCCGACGTGCTCGACGACGCGGTCCGCGTGTTGGCCGGGTTGCCGCAGCCGTTCACCCTGTCCGCAGCCCGGCAGGCGTTGGACACCACCCGCCGGGTGGCGGTGCCCCTGCTGGAGTTGCTGGACCGGCGGGGCGCGACCCGCCGGCTGCCCGACGACGCCCGGATCGTCGTCACCTGAGCGGGCGCCACGACCGGGTCAACCGCTGTCAGTCCAGGTCGGACATGTCGAGCACGAAGCGGTAGCGGACGTCGTTTCGCCGGAGGCGGTCGAGTGCCGTCTCCACCTGCGCCGACGGGAGCACCTCGACGTCGGCGGCGATGCCGTGGTCGGCGCAGAACTCGAGCATCTCGGCTGTCGAGCGGCGGCCTCCGCTGCCGGCGGAACTGAGCTTCTTGCGGCCGACAAGCAGGTCCATCGCCTCGACGGTGACCGGGCCCAGGTATCCGAGCAGGCTGAGGGTGCCGTCCATCGCCACCACCTTCAGGTACGGGGCGAGGTCGTGCGAAGCGGAGATGGTGTCGATGACGACGTCGAAGGTGTCGCGTGTCGCTGCCATCTGGCGGGTGTCGGTGGAGTCCAGGAAATTGTGTGCGCCGAGCCGGAGGGCGTCGTCGCGCTTCTCCTGGGTGCGGCTGATGACGGTCGTGGTGGCGCCTAGTGCGACGGCCAGCTTGACCGCGAGGTGACCCAGGCCACCGAGCCCGGCCACGGCGACGCGACTGCCGGGGCCCACACCGAGGGCGCGCAGCGGTTCCCAGACGGTGACGCCGGCGCACATCAGCGGGGCGGCCGCGGCCGGGTCGAGGCCGGCGGGCAGCGGGTAGGCGAAGGCGTCGCGGACGACGTAGTCGCGGGAGAAGCCGCCAAGTGTGGTCGAGCCGTCCTGCCGGTCGGTGCCGCCGTAGGTGAGCGTCGGGAAGGAGTGGCAGAAGTTCTCCTGTCCGGCCGCGCACATCGCGCACACGCCGCAGGAGTCGATGATGTTGCCCACCGCGACGCGATCGCCGACGGTGAAGGCGGTCACCTCGGGGCCCGTCTCGGTCACCACGCCGGTGAACTCGTGACCGGGTACCAGAGGCGCGTCCACGCGCTGGCCGTGGTCGTTGAGGGCGTGCAGGTCGCTGTGGCACACGCCGCAGTGATCGATCCGCACCGCGAGGTCATCGGGGCGCAGGTCGCGCCGCTCCAGCGACGTACGGCGCAGCGTCGTGGGGCCGGTCGCCTGCCACCCGGTGGTCGTCCGCATCGGTGAACTCCTTAAACAAACTGTTCGGTCTGTTTCACCGTAGACACGATCGCGACGTACGGCAAACCAACCGTTCTGTTTGCTAGAGTGCGGGCCATGCCGGAGCAGCCACCGACCTCGCGAGGCGCCGCGACCTACCAGCGCATCCTGGACGCCGCCACCGAGGAGTTCGCCCAGCACGGAATTGCCGGGGCGCGGGTGGAACGCATCGTGACGGCGGCGCGCACCAACAAGGCGCAGCTCTACGCCTACTTCGGCGACAAGGAACGGCTCTTCGACGCGATCTTCCTCAACTCACTGGAGCGCATCACGAACGTCGTGCCGATCGACGCTGACGATCTTGCCGACTGGGCCGTTCGCCTCTACGACGAATACCTGCGCCGCCCCGATCTCATCCGCCTCGCGACCTGGACACGACTGGAGCGCCGGCCCGCCGGGCACCTCGTCGAGACCCACCAGCACTACGACGATCGCAAGCTGACGGCCATCGCTGAGGCGCAGGCCGCCGGGCGGGTGCGCGCGGGCGACCCCTTCGACCTCATGGCTCTGGTCATCGCCATGTCCATGGCCTGGTCGCCGGTCAGCAACGTCTACGCGGCCAGCAGCCTGGAACCCGACGACGTTCATGATCAACGCCGCGCCCTGCTGCGCGACTGCGTCCGGCGAGCCACTGTGCCGTCGGACAAGGATCAACCGGACCGTTGACCACCGCACGGCCGTCAGTCGCGTCCGATCCGGGGCTGACAACAGTGCGCCGAGGTGCGACGGTGAGCTGATGGTCGAGGCGATCCCCACCCGGTCACGGGCCTCCCGCCGCCGGTGGCGTGCGGTCGTACCGGTGGTGCTGCGCTGGGCGCTGCCGGTGCTGTGGGTGCTGTGGGCGTCCCTCGCGTGGTGGGTCGAGCCGCGCGAGTCCACCGAGGCGCAGCTCGACCGGGATCTCGCCGCTGGCCAGGTGGTGGCCTTCCAGCGGTCGTCCGGCTGGGCCGACGACGGCGCGTACTGGGGGAGCCGTTCTCGGTCGCAGCATGCGACGAACGGGGGGATGCTCGTCTGGACCGTGCCCAACGGCCAGATCCGGTACGCCTTCGTCGACCCGCCCGCCTCGGCTTCGTACCCGGGCGAGCCGGACCTGTCGGCGAACGCCGGGCTGGACGCGAGGCTCGCTGCCGTGGCCGACCCGTGGCAGTCCGGCGGCGACCTCGCGCACCGGATCGCGGGCATCGCCGGTCTGCTCGCCGGCGTGCTGACCGTGCTGTGGCTGGGCCGGTTGATCGGTGGCGCGCCGCCGCTGGCGGGCACCCGGTGGTTCTGGTTCTGGGTCGGGCTCCTGCCGTTCGGGGTGGGTGTGCTCGCCTGGACGTACCGGGAGCTGTGGAGACTACCGCCGGTGCCGGTGCCCGGCCGGGGCTCGGGGTGGCGTGGCGTCGGCTGGCTGATCCTCGCCGCCGTCGGCATCAGCCTCCTGGTGTCCGTCGCCCGCATCGTGTTCGGGACGGGCGTGGTGCCGGGCTGAGCCGGTGCCCGGCCAACCGGCCCCGAGGTTGACGCCGGTCACCTACGGTGACGCCATGGACCCTTCGGCGGTCTGGCGGGACCGGCAGCACCGGTGGCGGATCGAGGCGTACCGCGCGCCGGACCTGCGCTTCGCCATCTACGCCACCAACGGCCCCACCGAGTCGGTGCCGCTGTGGCTGTTCGGGATGTCGGCGCTGGCCCGGTGGCTGATGACCCACGCCATCTCGCTGGACGACCTGGAGGTCGACTGAGCGGGGGCGCGGTCGCAAACCGGCCCGCGCCGCGCCGCGCTGCGGTTGAGTGACCTCAGGCGGCGGACGGGGGTACGCGATGGGCGGTCAGCTCGGGCAGTTGGCGTTGGTGGCCGTGCTGGTGCTTGTCAACGCCGCGCTCTCCGGCAGCGAGATGGCGCTGGTGACCCTGCGGGAGGGGCAGTTGCGGCGGCTGGGCCGGCGCAGCCGGGCCGGCGACCGGTTGGTGCGGCTGTCCCGCGACCCGAACCGCTATCTGGCCACCATTCAGCTCGGCATCACCCTGGCGGGGTTCCTGGCCTCGGCGGCGGCCGCGGTGTCGTTGGCCTCTCCGCTGGTCGGGCCGTTGGGTTTCCTCGGCGGCGCGGCGCGTCCCGCCGCGGTGCTGCTGGTGACAGTGCTGCTGACGTTCGTCACGCTGGTGTTCGGGGAGTTGGCCCCGAAGCGGCTGGCCATGCAACGGGCCGAGCGTTGGGCGCTGCTGAGCGCCGGCCCGCTGGATCTGCTGGCCCGGGTGTCCCGGCCTGCGGTGTGGCTGCTCAGCCGGGCCACCGACGTGGTCGTGCGGCTCGCCGGTGGTGACCCGCGGGCCAACCGGGAGGAGATGACCGAGGAGGAGCTGCGGGAGATGCTGGCCAGCCAGCGCGGCCTGTCGGCCCAGCAGCGGGAGATCCTGACCGGCGCGTTCGACATCGCCGGCCGGACGCTGCGGGAGATCCTGGTGGCCCGGCGGGAGGTGACGACACTGCCGGCCGGTCTGGCCGCCGACGAGGGGGTCCGGCGGCTCGCCGCCGCCGGGCGGTCCCGCGCTCCCGTCACCGGCCCCGGCGGCCTGGACGAGGTGCTCGGGGTGGTGCACATCCGCGACCTGGTGCGGGCCGGCACCGCTCCGGTGGGTGAGCGGGTCCGGGCGCCGCTGCTGCTGCCGGTGACCCTGCCGGTCGCCGACGCGATGCGTCAGCTGCGCCAGGAGCATCAGCAACTGGCCCTGGTGGTTGACGAGCACGGGGGCATCGACGGCATGGTCACCATGGAGGATCTGCTGGCCGAGGTGGTTGGCGAGTTGTACGACGAGACCGACCGGGACGTGCGCGGGGTCGTCCGGGAACCGGACGGATCGCTGCTGGTGCCCGGTGACTTCCCGCTGCACGACCTGCCCGACCTGGGGGTGCGGCTGAGCTTTCCGTTGTCCCGGGACTACACGACTGTCGCTGGTCTGGTGCTGGCCCGACTGCGGCACCTGCCGGACTCCCCGGGTGAGACGGTGCGGCTGCCTGGGCTGACCCTGCAGGTGGTGGAGGTCGCCGACCGGGCGGTGCGCCGGGTACGCCTCTGCGGGTTCGTCACCGAGCGTTAAGCGTTCACCCAAAAAGCTGACAAAAGGTCTAAATCGACAAGGTGGGGAACGCGGTTTGCCTACGGTGCCAGACGTGAAGGACCGAGGGTTGCGTACGTTCGTCACGGTGCTGGCCGGCCTCGCGGTGATCTACTTCGGCAGCGCCGGCCGCAGCCCCGAGGAGGGCCGTGGCATCTCCGGCGGGGTGGTGGTGCTGGCGTTGCTCGCCGCGCTGCTGGTGTGGCACCTGACCCGCCCGGGGGACAAGACGGTCAAGTGAGCGCCTCAGCGGGCAGCGACGCGGGTGACCTCACCGGCGGACTCCTCACCCAGCGCCACCCGTACCAGCGCCGACGCGAGCCGGCCGAAGTCCGGTTCGTCGACGAGACCGGCGAGCCGGTCCGGGGACCCCGGCAGGCCCAGCCGCTTCGCCCCGGCCAGGGCCCGACGGTCGGCGTACGGGCGCACGTCCGACCAGACCGTCTGCGCCTCGCGCAGGTAGATGTCCGCGCCGGTGGGGCCGATGCCGGGGAACTCGGTGAGTCGCCGCCGCAGCCCGGCCGGGTCGCCCTGGGCCTCCCGGTGCAGGCGTCGCAGGTCACCGTGCCAACGGTCCAGGCACAGCCGGGCGCCGGTGCCGAGCATGGTGGCGGTCCGCTCGTCGTAGCGGCGGTAGTGGCCCCGGCCCAGCGCGTCCACGCGCTCCTGCCAACTGGCCGCCTCCATGGCCTGTGGGGTGCGGTAGCCGGCGGCGAACAGCTCTCGCGCGGCGTCCACCGCGATGCACGCGCGGATCCGGGTGCTCAGCAGCGTGGTCAGCACCAGCAGCTGATACAACGGCCCGGGCCGGTCGGAGAGCCGGATACCGGCCTCCTCCGCGTACGTGCGGCCACGCCGGTCGAGCAGCACCCGCACCACACTTCGGTCATTGCCCACACTGTCGGGTTACCCAATTGGGGACCCGCTAGCCGTCGCACCGCTGACCATCGCCGGAATGCCATCGGGGCGGGCGGGTATGCCGACGGCGGAGGCGGTCGATGCCGCCTGCCGTACCGGAGGGAGACACCCCGTGACGAACCCGCAGCAGCAGGAGTTGCGCCGTAACGCGCTGGGCGCGACCAGCCAGGACAACAAGGGCCCCGCCCCGGGCGGGCATCCGGCCAACCGTGGCACGTCGCGCGGCGACGAGGGTCGACCGGTGCCCAAGGGGCAGGTGTCGCCGTACGGCCCGGCCGGTGAGCCGGTGGCCGAGGACGACAGCGACACCCGCTGACCGATGAGCTAGCGACCGCGGGCTGGCGGCCGGCCAGGGTGGTCGAAGACTCGCCGCTTGCCCGGGTCGTCCTTGCCGGAGACATAACGCTGGCCTGCTCGTTGAACCACCACGGCGGTAGGCCCG
>NZ_JBEZGJ010000218.1:0-10280 GCF_040649965.1 Micromonospora sp. NPDC048843 | reverse complement strand
CGTGACGCGCTGGAGCTGATCGACGTCGAGTACGACGTCCTCGACCCGGTGATCGACGCGCGTCGGGCGTTGGAGTCGGACGCGCCGCTGATCCGGCCGACCGGCGCCACGAGCGCGGTGCGTCGTCCGCGGCGGACACGCACCGTCGGGGTCACGTCAGACCGGTGACGGTGGCCCCACCCGGCCGGGATGCGCGCAGGGGGCATGCATCCCGGCCGGTTCCGCCGCGTTCGCGACAATGCCTTTCGGCTGGTGCGGGCGTCGACGGAGCCCTGTTCACGAGCGCGTCTTGGGAGATCCACGTTCGGCCCCTAGCCGGGAAGGTCCGGCGGGGCTAGCGTCTAGGCATGGCACGGGGTTCTCCCGAGCCAGCCGGTCCGCCCGGATCTGCGACCTCGCGCATGGGGTTCCGCATCCGACCCCGTGTCCCCGGGCACCGGAGGAGGCGGAACACGGGTGGCGGGTGCCCATCCGTCGGAGCAGGCCTGTGACGACTCGCCGTACCATCGCCGGTGCCGACCAGACCCCGGCCGCGACTGCCACGCCCCGCCGAGCCGCCAGGAGCCGCCGTTCGGCGGCCGCCGCGCCGGCCGACCCCAAGGAGCCGCGACCAGCCGGCCAGGCCTTTGTCCTGGACACGTCGGTGCTCCTCTCCGATCCGGCGGCGTTCCACCGGTTCGCGGAGCACGAAGTGGTGCTACCTCTGGTGGTCATCACCGAGCTGGAAGGCAAGCGGCACCATCCGGAGCTGGGCTGGTTCGCCCGGCAGTCGCTGCGGATGCTCGACGACCTGCGGGTTCGGCACGGCCGACTCGACCGCCCGGTGCCCGCCAACGACGTCGGCGGCACCCTGCGGGTGGAGCTCAACCACACCGACGACGGCGTCCTGCCGCCCGGTTTCCGCACCGAGAGCAATGACGCCCGGATCCTCTCCGTCGCGCTCAACCTCGCCGCCGAGGGGCGGGAGGTGACCCTGGTCAGCAAGGACATGCCGTTGCGTGTCAAGGCTGCCTCGGTGGGTCTGCGTGCCGACGAGTACCGCCACGGCCAGGCCAGCGACCCGACCTGGACCGGTATGTCGGAGATGCAGTTGAGCGAGGAGCAGATCGGCCAGCTGTACGGCGGCGAGACGCTCGACCTCGACGAGGCGGCCGGGCTGCCCTGCCACACCGGTCTGGTGCTGCACTCGGGGCGCGGCTCCGCGCTCGGTCGGGTGCTGCCGGACAAGTCGGTGCGTCTGGTCCGGGGCGACCGGGAGGCGTTCGGGCTGCACGGCCGCTCGGCCGAGCAGCGGATCGCTCTCGACCTGCTGTTGGACGAGTCGATCGGGATCGTCTCACTGGGTGGTCGGGCCGGCACCGGAAAGTCGGCACTGGCGCTCTGCGCCGGGCTGGAGGCGGTGATGGAGCGCCGCCGCCACAAGAAGGTGATCGTGTTCCGCCCGCTGTACGCCGTCGGCGGCCAGGAGTTGGGCTACCTGCCGGGCTCGGAGTCGGAGAAGATGTCGCCGTGGGCCCAGGCGGTCTTCGACACGCTCGGCGCGGTGGTGCACGAGAACGTGCTGGAGGAGGTCACCTCGCGGGGCATCCTGGAGGTGCTGCCGCTGACCCACATCCGCGGGCGCAGCCTGCACGACGCCTACGTGATCGTGGACGAGGCCCAGTCGCTGGAGCGCGGGGTGCTGCTGACAGTGCTGTCCCGGATCGGGCAGGGCTCCCGGGTGGTGCTCACCCACGACGTTGCCCAGCGGGACAATCTGCGGGTCGGCCGGCACGACGGGGTGACGGCTGTCATCGAAGCGCTCAAGGGTCATCCGCTCTTCGCGCACGTCACCCTCAGCCGTTCGGAGCGATCTCCGATCGCCGCGATGGTCACGGACCTACTGGAGGACATCCCGATCTGACGGATGTTATGTGGGCTTTTGTCCGCATTCTTGGTGTGGCGCAGATCACAAACGGCCTGGTTGGTTTCCCATCAGCCTCACTGTGCGCAATCGTGTCCCACGAGCGTCCATGCACCACCGGAATCGTCGGCGATCGTTCGTCTTCGAGACGGACGACATCGGCGAAGGTCGGTGCGTCGGCGCGACCGGCAACCGGTCGGGGCGCTCGTGGCACGGCTGACGGCCCACCTGTGGTCTGCGCCGCGCCACGTCCTTGCTCCCGACGAAGGGACCACTTCGTGAGTCGGCTGTGGAGCCGGTTGGGCGCCCGTACGGCTGCTGTAGCGCTGCTCTCCGTGGGCGTTGCCGGTGGCTTCTACCTGGGCGAAGACCGGGAAACCCAGCAACAGGGTCTGACCGAGCAGGTCAGCCTCGAGGTCGACCGGGCCGACCTCGCGTACCAGCGCGAGCGGCAGGCCGCCCACCAGGTGCAGTTCTCCAAGCAGCGGGCCGCCGAGTACCAGGCCAAGCTGCGGGCGAAGCAGGCCGCCAAGGAAGCCGCCGAGCGTGCCCGCCGGGCCGAGGCCGCCGCGGCGTCCCGCAAGCGCGAGCGCGCCGCCGCCAACGCGCCCGCCAAGCCGTACGACGGGCCGATCCCGGCGTCCTGCGCCGAGTACAGCGGCAACCGCAAGACTGGCTGCGCCCTGATGATCAGCGCGGGTTTCGGCATCGCCGAGTTCCCCTGCCTGGAGAAGCTCTGGACCAAGGAGAGCGGCTGGAACCACAAGGCCAACAACTCCTCGTCCGGTGCGTACGGCATCCCGCAGTCTCTGCCGGGCAGCAAGATGGGCTCCGTCGCGTCCGACTGGCGGACCAACCCGGCCACGCAGATCAAGTGGGGGTTGGGCTACATCAAGGGCAGGTACAAGACGCCCTGCGGCGCCTGGACCTACTTCCAGAACAACAACCACTACTGACGGCTCTCGAAGGCGGGGCAGGTGGCTCTCCACTCGCCCCGCCTTCGCGCGTACCCCGACGGGACGTGAGTGGCGGTCGGCCGCTTTTGCTGATAGCAGTTGTGGAGTGACCCTGCACCCGTCAAGCGGCGACCCCTACCGGTTCGGCACCGAGGCGTTCTACGCCGCGCTCGGCCGGGCGTTCGTCGCCATGTGCGCGGTGGTCCCGTTCCTCTTTCTCATCGAGGCCGTCGACCAGGGGCTCGAGTTCGGCCTGGACGCCACCGCCGGCATCATCCCGCAACGCATCGACGGGCTCGACGGGGTCTTCTTCTCCCCGTTCCTGCACCACGGCTTCGACCACCTCTACAGCAACAGCATCCCGCTGATCCTGCTGGGCACCTTCGTCCTCGCCGCCGGCGCCCGCCGGTTCCTCTGGTCGACCCTGGTCATCATCCTGGTCAGCGGGCTCGGCGTGTGGTTCACCGGCTCACCCAACTCGGTGGTGGTCGGCGCCAGCGGCGTCATCTTCGGCTACCTGGGCATCCTGCTCACCCGGGGCATCGTCGAGCGCAGCTGGTGGAACTTCGCGGTCTTCCTCCTTGTCGGTCTGCTCTACGGCTGGCAGCTGGTCGGCATCCTCCCCACCGACGAGCGGATCTCCTGGCAGGGGCACCTGTTCGGCCTGCTCGGCGGGGTGGTGGCGGCGATCCTGTTCCGTCGGCGGCGACCCGCCGTGGGCGGCCAGGACTACTCGGGCTCCACGCTCAGCCTGCCCTGAGGCGATTCTCCGGCGCGCCTCTGGGACGTGCTTGCCCGACCGTCACCGCCCGCTTACGGTCGAGATCAGCACGCGTTGATCCGTGAGCGGAAAGCGACGGTACGCCATGCGCGAGGTCGATGTCGCCGTGATCGGGGCCGGTCCGGCCGGTCTCTTCGCCGCGTACTACGCCGGGTTCCGGGGGCTGTCGGTAGCGGTGATCGACGCGTTGCCCGAGCCGGGCGGTCAGGTCACCGCCATGTACCCGGAGAAGCTGATCCTCGACGTCGCCGGCTTTCCCGCGGTCAAGGGCCGCGACCTGCTGGCCAACCTGGTGGCCCAGGCGGCACCGTTCGGTCCGCAGTACCTGCTCGGCACCCGGGCGGAGAAGCTCGCGTACGCCGACGGTCGCCCGGTGCTCGGCCTGGCCGGTGGCGAGCAGCTCGCGTGCGGCGCGATAGTGGTCACCGGCGGGCTCGGCAGCTTCAGCCCTCGGCCGTTGCCGTGCGCCGACGGCGCCCCCGGCTCGGGGATCGTCTACTTCGTGACCGAGCCGACCGAGCTGACCGATCGGGACGTGCTGATCGTCGGTGGCGGCGACTCCGCGTTCGACTGGGCGCTGGCGCTGCAACCGCTGGCCCGGTCGGTGACCCTTGTGCACCGCCGGGAGAAGTTCCGGGCCCACGCCTCGACTGTCGCCCGGGTGCTCTCCCTGCCGGTGCGGGTGGTGGTCAACGCCGAGGTCACCAGGCTGCTCGGGGACGGCGCGGTAACCGGTGCCGAGGTGACAGTGCGCGGCGGCGCTACCGAGACGCTGCCGGTGGACACCGTGGTGGCCGCCCTCGGCTTCACCGCCGACCTGGGCCCGCTCGCCGAGTGGGGGCTACGGCTGGACCGCCGGCACATCCTGGTCGACAGCGCGATGGCCACCAACCTGCCCCGGGTCTTCGCGGCGGGCGACATCACCGAGTACCCGGGCAAGGTCCGGCTGATCGCCACCGGCTTCGGTGAGGCGGCAACGGCGGTCAACAACGCGGCGGTCGCCATCGACCCGAGCGCACACCTCTTCCCCGGGCACTCCTCCGACGCCGGCTGACATTCGTCATCGAGGGCGGAGCGGCGGTCACTGACGAGGTCGGCCCTCTGCCGTCACACGCGGACATCACGTCGGCGGGCGGGTGGCGCCAGCGCGGCGATCAGCACCGCCACCATTGTCAGCGCCGCGCCGAGCAGGGTGTTCACACCCGGGTGCGAGGCCGCCGTGGGGAGGATCAGGTCCAGCAGGACGGCGCCCACGATCTGCCCGGCGATGGTGGCCAGGCCGAGCAGCAGAACGCCGGTGAAGCGGACGATCGCGGCGGCGATCGCGATGAACACGATGCCGATCGGGCCGCCCAGGTAGAGCCACGGTTCGGTCGGCAGGTGGCCGCCCGGCCAGCCGCGTACGGCGATGTCGATCGCGAACGCGACGAGCAGG
The DNA here is from genome assembly GCF_040649965.1 of Micromonospora sp. NPDC048843. Classification (NCBI taxonomy): domain Bacteria; kingdom Bacillati; phylum Actinomycetota; class Actinomycetes; order Micromonosporales; family Micromonosporaceae; genus Micromonospora; species Micromonospora sp. NPDC048843. The sequence goes on along the minus strand of NZ_JBEZGJ010000218.1, from coordinate 5,205 downwards.
GTGACGGTGCCGACGGCGAAGTTGACGAGCGTGGCGGTCAACGCACTGTCGGCCGCCGCGCGGACCCGGCCGTTGACGGCCTGCTGCCAGGCGATACCCACCCCGGCGAGCAGCGGTAGCAGAGCCAGCGCCAGCGCACCCGGGTCACCCAGACGGTCGCCGACCGCCAGGCCGACCGCCAGCACTGTGAGCACCGCTCCGGCCAGCCGCTGCCTGGTGATCGGCTGCCGGCCGGTCGGCCCGATCCCGGCCCGGTCCACGGCGAGGCTGCTGCCGGTCTGACCGGCGACCACCGCCACGGTGAAGACCGCCACGCCCAACGTGCCGATGGTGAGGCCCTGGGTGGCCACCAGGAAGGCTCCGCACATCCCGCCGAGGCACTGCCAAGGCCGCAGCGTGCCGGCCCGCAGGGCCCGCCGTGTCGCGACCAGCCCTCGCCGACCACCGGGGGTCGCGGGCACCAGGACCAGCAGCACCAGCAGGCCGATGCCGAACGAGACGACGGCGGCGGCGAAACCGTCGTCGAGGCGTACCCCGAGCTCGCCGTTGATGCGCGACTGCACCGCCACAGCGACCCCGGAGGCCGACGCCAGCGCGACGCCGGTGATCCGGCGGGCGGCCGACAGGGTCTGCGGGGTCGCCGTGTCGGCGGCTGTCACTCCTGCTCGGCCAGCGGACGACCGTCGAAGTCGACAGCGGAGTAGAGCGCCAGCTTCTCCAACCGGTGGTACGAGTCGATCACCCGGATGGTGCCGCTCTTCGAGCGCATGACGATCGACTGGGTGTACGCGCCGCCCGCCCGGTAACGCACCCCGCGCAGCAGGTCGCCCGAGGTGACCCCGGTCGCCACGAAGAAGCAGTTGTCGCCGGTGACCAGATCGTCGGTGCCCAGCACCCGGTCCAGGTCGTGCCCGGCCGCGATCGCCTTCTCCCGCTCCTGCTCGTCGCGCGGCCACAGCTTGGCCTGCATCGCGCCGCCCATGCACTTCAGCGCGCACGCGGAGATGATGCCCTCCGGGGTGCCGCCGATGCCCATCAGGACGTCGACGTCCGACTCACCCCGGGCCGCCGCGATGGAGCCCGCGATGTCGCCGTCGGAGATGAACCGGATCCCCGCCCCGGTCCGGCGGATCTGCGCGACCAGGTCGTCGTGACGGCTCCGGTCCAGTACGCAGACTGTCACCTCGGAGACGTCGGTGCCCTTGACCTTGGCGATCCGGCGCAGGTTCTCCGCCACACCGGCGTTGATGTCGATCACGTCGGCGTACGCCGGCCCGACGGCGAGCTTCTCCATGTAGAACACGGCGCTCGGGTCGAACATCGCACCGCGCTCGGAGACGGCGAGCACCGCCACCGCGTTCGGCATGCCCTTGCTCATGAGTGTGGTGCCGTCCACCGGGTCGACGGCGACGTCCACCTCCGGGCCCGTGCCGTCGCCGACGTGTTCGCCGTTGAAGAGCATCGGGGCGTTGTCCTTCTCGCCCTCGCCGATCACCACCACACCGCGCATCTGGATCGAGTTGATCAGCTTGCGCATCGCGTCGACAGCGGCCCCGTCGCCGCCCTCCTTGTCGCCCCGACCGACCCACCGGCCGGCGGCCATCGCCGCAGCCTCGGTGACCCGGACCAGGTCGAGGGCAAGGTTTCGGTCGAGATCCTGCGGGATCCGCGTCCTGGTGTTCGTCATGACGGCTACTCCTCCTCGCGACGGTGCGGGGACGGCCGGCGGCGGGGAGGCCCCCACTGCCGGCTTTGTCGCTGATCCTCACACGATGGCCGACCGGGCGTCGGCGCGGGGCGGTGATGGCCCGGATACCGCCGGTCGGGCGGCTGCGAAGATAGTGGGGTGGAACCCGCACAGCCAGCCGACCGCGTACCCGCCGACAGCACGCCGCCCGACGGTCAGCCGCCGGCCGACGTCCCCGCCGGCCGCGGTGGTGAGCCCGCCGCGACCGACCCGACCCCACCGCCGCCGGCGGTGTCCGGCAAGTCCGAGCGGTCGCCGAAGGACATGGCGATCTCGCTGCTGGTGCTGCTCGTCCCGATCGCGCTGCTGCTGGCGTTCTACCGGGGATTCCTCGGCGGCGACCAGGCCACCACAGTCGATCCGGCGCCCGCCATCGAGCAGGCACGTTCGGCGAACGTCTTTCCGGTGAGCCAGCCGCAGGGGCTCGGCGCCGACTGGAAGACGGTCAGCGCCCGCTACCAGGCCGTCGAGGGCGGTGTGAACCTGCGACTCGGCTACCTCACGCCGGAGGGGCGGGGCGTCCAACTGCTGCAGAGCAGCGTCCCGGCGGACCGTCTGCTCCCTGCCGAGCTGACCAGTCAGAGCCAGCCGCAGGGCCCCACCGAGCTGGCCGGGCGCGCCTGGCAGCTCTACACGGCCCGGGGGAACCAGCAGGCGCTGGTCCTGCTGGAGCCGACCCGCACGGTGATCGTCGTCGGCGACGCCCGGGACAACGAACTCCGCGAACTGGCCGGCTCGCTGCGCTGACCGGACCCGGTGGGGTGGCCCGCCGGCGTCGAATCTGGGCAACAGGCCCGAAGGGTGATTGTCCGACCGGTCGACAGGGAACAAAGAGGGGGTGATCCGGGCGCGCTGCTCGGCCCGGGTCGCGCGACGCAGCCGACGGTGCTGCTGCGTCGCCCGGTTTCCGGCGCCGCCCAGGTCGTCGGGTGACCCCCTTGGGAGACACGTATGACTGTTCGACGACTCGGCGCCGGCCTGGTAGCCGCCGCTCTGATCACGCCCGCACTGGCCGCCTGCGCCAGCGGAACCGGCACCGCCGGATCGACTCCGTCCCCGACTGTGAGTGCGTCCGGCACGGCGAGCCCGTCCGGTGCCCCGGTGGCGGGTGACGCCAAGCAGGCCCTGCTCGACTCCACCAAGGAGATCAGCAACGGGAACTTCCGGTTCACCCTTGCCGGCGCCGGCTCGACGGCGGAGGGGCTCGTGCACCAGCCGAGCCAGAGCGCGGCGATGAAGATCGCGATCGGTGGCCCGTCGTCCGACCTGGCGATGAAGCTCGACGTGGTCCACTTCAAGCCGGACAGCTGGGTCAAGCTGGAGCTGACCGGCCCCACCGCCGACAGCCTGCCCGCCATCAAGCAGCTCAACCTCGGCAAGTACCAGCACCTGGACCAGAACCGGATCAAGGGCAACCGCAACCTCGGCTTCGACTTCGAGAAGGTCGACCCGGCCGGTAGCGCGGTGCTCACCCAGGGCATCACCGAGGTCCGCAGCACCGGCACCGGCGCGTACGCCGGCACCATCGACGTCACCAAGGCCGCCGAGGCGGGCTCGTTGAACGCCGCCACGATCGCCGCGCTGGGCACCCAGGCGAAGACCGTCCCGTTCACCGCGAAGGTCGACCCGCAGGGCCGGCTCAGCGAGTTGGTGCTCCAGTTGCCGGCCGCCGGGCAGACCGCCGCCCAGGAGATCAAGATGACCTACTCCGACTACGGCGCCGCCACCGCCGCCCAGAAGCCGCCGGCGGCCCAGGTCGTCGAGGCACCGGCCGAGCTGTACAGCCTGTTCAACTGACGTACCGAGGTGGGGCGGCTCCGGCCGCCCCACCGGCGGTTGGTCAGGAAGCGGGCTCCTGCCGGGCGGCGTCGATCCGCGCCCGCGCACCATCCAGCCAGCGTTGACAGATCACCGCCAGCGCCTCGCCGCGCTCCCAGAGCGCCAGCGACTCCTCCAGCGACGTGCCGCCGGCCTCCAGGCGCTCCACCACCGAGGCCAGCTCGGCGCGGGCCTGCTCGTAACTGAGCCGCTCGTCCGGCCCGGCCTTCGTGTCATCAGTCATCGCGTTCATCTCAGCACACCACTCCCCACCGCGCCTCGTCGCCACTCAGCCATCGACGGTGGCGGCCAGTTCGCCGTCGGCCAGTCGTACCCGCAGCGGGTCGCCCTTGCCGACCTCCGCCGCCGCGCGGACCACATGGCCGTCCGCGCGCTGCACGATCGCGTACCCCCTGTCGAGGGTGGCGGCGGGGGAGAGGGCGCGCAGCCGCGCGAGGGTGTGCCGCAGGTCATCCTCGGCGGCCCCGAGCCGGTGCTCCAGGCAGCGGCCGGCCCGCTGACGCAACGCGGTCAGCTCGGTCGCCCGATGCTCCACCATCACCTGGGGCCGGGCCAGCACCGGCCGGGAACGCAGCCCGTCGAGCCGGTGCGTCTCCCGGTCGACCAGGTTGCGCACCGCCCGTTCGAGGCGGTGCCGGGCCTGACCGATGAGGCGTACCTCCTCGGTGAGGTCGGGGACGACCCGCTTCGCCGCGTCGGTCGGGGTGGAGGCGCGGACGTCGGCGACATAGTCGATCAAGGGCGCGTCCGTCTCGTGGCCGATCGCGCTGACCACCGGCGTACGACAGCCGAACACCGCGCGGCAGAGCGCCTCGTCGGAGAAGGGGAGCAGGTCCTCGATGCCGCCGCCACCTCGCGCGATGATGATCACGTCGATGCTCGGGTCGGCGTCCAGCACCTTGAGCGCGTCGACGATCTGTGGCACCGCGGACGGGCCCTGCACTGCCACGTTGACAGTCCGGAACTCCACCGCCGGCCAACGACGTCGGGCGTTCGTCAGCACGTCCCGCTCCGCCGCCGACGCGCGACCGGTGATGAGCCCGATCCGGCCGGGCAGGAACGGCAGTCGACGCTTGCGCGCGCGGTCGAAGAGCCCTTCGGCGGCGAGCAGCTTCTTGAGCTTCTCCAGTCGGGCCAGCAGTTCCCCGAGCCCCACCTGGCGAATCTCGTCGGCCCGCAGGCTCAGCGTGCCCCGGGCGGCGTAGAACTCGGGCTTGGCGTGCAGCACCACACGTGCGCCCTCGCGCAGCTCCGGCGCGCCGGAGTCCAGGACGTCCCGGTTGGTGGTGACGGTCAGGCTCAGGTCGGCCGACGGGTCACGCAGGGTGAGGAAGACGGTGCTGGCTCCCGGGCGGCGGCTGATCTGCGCCACCTGCCCGTCCACCCACACCCAGCCCAGCTTGGCGATCCACGCCCCCACCTTCTGGCTGACCACCCGTACCGGCCAAGGCTCGTCAGCGCTGCTGGCCCCGCCGCCGCTGCCCCCGCCGCTTCCGCCGCTTCCGCCGCTTCCGCCGCTTCCCACCCGCCCACCCTCGCTCACCCGCCCACCCTACGGACCTCCCCGGTGATCAAGAGGTTTGCGTCGGCGCTGGGCGCGTTTCTGACGCAAACCTCTT
>NZ_JBEZGJ010000217.1:0-10413 GCF_040649965.1 Micromonospora sp. NPDC048843 | reverse complement strand
CCTCGGGAAAGCGCTGCCACACCGCCGACGTAAGTTCCCGGAACGGGCGAGCTGGCTGCGGAGCAAGCCAGACGACCGTGTCATCCCCACCCGGCGACTCAGCGCTGCTGGTGCCGCGGCAACGCCGACTGGCCCACCACGCCACCCACGAACGGCGCCCCCGGCGTCTCCGCCGCGATCCGATCCATCGTGCGCGCCAACTGCTCACTGCCGTCGTCGAGATGCCGCGCCGCCGCCTGCATGTGCGACACCATCATCTCCCCGAAGATCCGCAACGCCTCCCGGGTAGCCACCGTGTCGTCGAAGCTCGACCCCGCCGCGCTGCGGTACTCCGCCACCGCCCGCTCCGCCTCCTGCTTCGCCTCCGCCTCCGCCGCGTGCAGGTAACTCTCGTACTGCACCCGGGCGTACTCGGCGACCCGACGCGCGTAGTCATGGGCCTGCGCGATGATCTGCTCGGCCTCCCGCTGCGCCGCCGACAGCAGATTCACCTCCCGCGCCGCCGGAACCTTCGCCGCCGCCCCCGTACTCGGAATCACCCCGTGCCGGTGCAACTCCACCCGGTCGGTCAGCCGCTCGTTCTCCGCCCGCAACGTCGCGATCTGCGTCGCCAACAGGTCCAACTCGTCAGCGACCTGCACCCGGAACCGGTCCACGTCAGCGTTGTCGTAACCACGCCGAGCAAACGACGCCGCACCGAACTCCCACCGCCGAACCCGATCCGCGGTCATCCGCACCTGCACACCGCCGGAAACCTGCACACCGTCATACCGACTGATCGGCGTCGCACTCACCTGCGCAGACCTCCGTTCGCGACCGCCGGGCTCGCAAGCTCACTTCTCGCGCTCACCTGTGCCCACCTCCCGAAGCGTCACCCGCAGCCGACTGCTGCACCGCCGTCCGCCACGCCGGGCCGTACCACTGCGCGCCCAGGCCCTCGTGGTGCACCTGACCCGCGTGGTAACCCGCCTGCACCAACGTCCGCACCGCGTGCGACACCATCTCGTCCGACCCACACACGAACACGTGCCGGGACCGCCAGTCACCGTCGGCCAACGCCCGGTCCACCGCCTGCACGAACTCCCCCGGCCGGTGCACATCGGCACCGACCACGTACGTCACCGTCAACCACGGATACGACGACGCCAACTTGTCCATCGCATCGCTGTCGTAGAACTCGCTACGGGACCGGGCACCCACATACAGGTCCACCCGCCGACGAGAACCCTCCGCGGCCACCTGCTCCACCAACGCCTTCACCGGCGCCCAGCCGGTACCCGACACCAACAGCAACAGGTCACTGGAGCCCGCCGACCACAACCCCAGCCGGTCCCCCACCGGCGCCGCCAGGTGGATCCGATCCCCCACCGCCGACCCGTACACCAGCCGCGACGACACCGCACCACCCGGCGCGGCCCGCACATGCAACTCCAACGTGCCGTCCGCCCGCGGCGCGTTCGCCGGCGAGTAGTACCGCCACGACCGCACCGACGGGTGCGACACCCCGATCGACTGACCCGGCGTGAACGGCAACAGATACTGCGGACGCACCGTCAACACCGCCACGTCGAACGCCCGCCGCTCATGCGCCACGATCTCCGCCACCCACCACGGCGGATTGACCGACTCAGCGGCCTGCGCGGCCTCCATCATCACCTGGGCGACCAACCCGTACGCCGCCGTCCAGTCCGCAGCCAACTCGTCGGTCCACTGCTCGGCGAGGAAATGCTGCAACGTGGCCACCAGCGCCTCACCGACCGCCGGATAGTGCTCCGCGCGGACCGCGAACTTACGGTGATCCGCGCCGAGATCCTGCAGGAAACCCACCAACCCATCGACCTGGTCCACGTTGGACACGATGTGACCCAACGCGGTCACGAGGCGGTCCCGCTGACCGGCCATGTTCGTGGGGAACATCTGCCGCGTCTCGGGATGGGCGAGGAACAACGTCGAGTAGAAGTAGAGCGGCACCTGGTCGCCGTGACCGGCGACCACCGACCAGCTCTGCTTGAGGCGAGCCGCGTCCACGCTCAGGCGCCCGACCTGTTCCCGGCAGCCACCACCTGGCCCTGCACCTGCCCCAGCACTGTCTGCACGTCGGCGAGGATGTCCGCCGGCACCCCCAGCTCGGTCAGCGTCACCGTCAGGTGCTCGCCCACCTTCGCGTAGTGCTCCACAGTGATGTTCAACGGCTGGTGCGCCTCGGCCAACCCGCGACCCGTGTACTCGTTCGGGCCACCCAGCACCACCGTCAACATCAACGCCAGATGCCGCCGCTGACCTGCCATGTCCACGCCAGCGAAATAGCCCGCCAACTCCGGGTCCGCGAGCACCTTGTCATAGAACAGCTCAACGGCCGCCTTGACCGAACTGGCACCGCCAATGCGGTCGTAGTGCGAGGCGGGAGCAGTCTCTTCCGTAACCGTCACGGTCGTTCCTTCCGGGGGTGAAGGGTCCAGAACCGTGAGGGACCATAGCGTGCCAACCGCCCCCGGTCAGCGCCCCCTTATCGGATTCCCGACAACACGACGACACGGTGCGTCACCACTACCGATGGGTATATCCACAATGGGCCACCGACACGACACCCACAGTATCCACAGTGGACCGACACGACCGATAGACCCCCACCACCGTCACCGACGGTCGCGAGAAAACAACCGGAAAAAAACCGAAAGACGGAACGGTCAGCCGGCGCGCCGCCGCGCCCGCCGCGCCGCCAACTCGTCACCCACCGGATCCGGACCCGACGCCACCGCCGGCTCCACCGGGCCGCTCGTCGCCGGCTCCGCCGGCAGATGCGACAACGACCCCTGGATCTCCTTGAAAGCCCCACCGATCGCGATGCCGAAGACCCCCTGGCCACCCTGCAACAGGTCGACCACCTCCTCCGGAGACCGGCACTCGTACACCGTCGTCCCATCAGAGATCAGCGTGATCCCCGCCAGATCCTCCACACCACGCGACCGCAACGCCTCGATCGCCTTACGGATGTTCTGCAGGGACACCCCCGCATCCAACAACCGCTTCACGACCTTCAACACCACCAGGTCCCGGAACGAATACAACCGCTGCGTCCCCGAACCTGAGGCGTCACGAACGCTCGGCACCACCAGCGTCGTCCGCGCCCAGTAATCCAACTGCCGGTAACTGATGCCCACCGCGTGGCAGGCCGTCACACCCCGGTAGCCAACCGAACCGTCACCCTCAGCCGCCACACCTGGCGACGAGGCACCCGACTCGTCGAACTCTGCACCCGGATCGGAATCCCGCGGCTCGTGCATCCGGACAACCTCCCCGTCAGTGTGGCGACGCATCGTTTCCGGGACGCGCACCCCTCGACATGGAAACCCTATCGCCACCGTCAGGGGTTACCACGGAGGAACCGACGCGACACGCCGCGCAGCCACCGAGAAAGATCACCAACCGAGCCCGGGCACACCTCAGCCCGCGAAATCCTCCGGACGCACCTGCTCCAGGAACTCGCGGAACTTCTCCACCTCGTCCTCCTGCTCATCAGGGATAACGATCCCCGCCTCGCTGAGGACCTGCTCCGCACAACGAATCGGCGCACCAACCCGCAACGCCAACGCGATCGAATCGCTCGGACGCGCCGACACCCGCACCCCATCGCCGATCAACAGATCCGCGTAGAAGACGTTCTCCTTCAGCTCGGTGATCTCCACCGCCTGCAAGGGCGCCTTCAACGCCGCCAACACATCCCGCAGAAGATCATGCGTCAACGGCCGGGCCGGCTTGACCCCCTGCTGCTCATAAGCGATAGCCGTCGCCTCGACCGCGCCGATCCAGATCGGCAGATAGCGGTCCCCCTCGACCTCCCTGAGCAGGACGATCGGCTGGTTGCTGGGCAGCTCCACCCGAACTCCGACCACGCTCAGCTCGCGCACCGCCGCCTCCGTGTCGTTGTCACCTACGCCGCACCGCGCCCTTCCCTGCACGGTACACGGACCGCAACACGGCCGTCCCATGCGCTACAGCACCACGCCCGCGCCGAAAAGGGGTTACCCCGGCAAGCCTACGGCACGCTTCCCGGAAGAGATCTTTCCGCTCAGCCGCCACCCACCGGGCACCCTCACCGACCCAACGTCGACCGCAGCCCCACCCGCACCAACGCCGCGTGCAACTGCTCCGACAACGCCACCAACTCCCGCGCCGTCTCCGCCGCCCGCGCCCGCGCCGCCGGATCACTCTGCCGCGCCAACGGGGCCACCAACTGCGCGAACAAACCAACCTCCCGGTCCGCCGCCGTCCGATAACCCCGCAGGTGCCGCGGCTCCAACCCGTACGCCGCCAACCCCGCCACCGCCGACGCGATGATCAGAGCATCCGCGTCATACCACCCCGGCGGATCCGACACCAGCACACCGAGCCGCTCCAACTCCACCAACGTCGACTCGTCGACCCCACTGCGCGCCACCAGATCCGCCCGGCCGAGCCGCACCTGCGACGACTCGGCCGGCTCCGCCAACTCACGACCCGGCACCGCACCATCGGGACCGACCGCCACCAACGCCGGCCGCGACCGCCCCGGCTGCTCACCGGACGAATCCCACTGGGCCAACTGCTCCCGGATCACCCGCAACGGCAGGTACTTGTCCCGCTGCGCGGTCAACACGAACCGCAACCGCGCCACATCGTCCCAGCTGTACTTCCGGTAACCCGCCGCCGTCCGCTGCGGCTCGACCAAACCCTCGGCCTCAAGAAACCGCAGCTTCGAAATCGTGGTATCCGGAAAATCCACCCGCAACTGCCCAAGCACCTCACCGATGCTCATCAGCGGCTCAGACCGAGCCGCCCCGGGTGACATGGAGGCCGCAGGCTCGTTCACCCCCGGCCGGCCTCCTCCTCCGGGCGCGGACCGGCGATGAACACCACCCGGAACTTACCGATCTGGACCTCGTCACCATTGCTCAACGTGGCCGCCTCAACCCGCTCACGATTGACGTACGTGCCATTCAGGCTGCCCACGTCCCGCACCGTGAACGTCCCACCATCACGGTGGAACTCCGCGTGCCGACGCGACACCGTCACGTCATCCAGGAAGATGTCACTGTCCGGGTGCCGGCCACTGGTCGTCACATCGTGGTCCAACAAGAACCGGGCACCCGCATTCGGGCCTCGACGAACCACCAGCAGCGCCATACCCGGCGGCAACGAACCGGACATCCGGCTCGGCACCACATCGGTATCCGGCCCCTCCAGCACTTCGTCGAGCGAACCGAGATTGAGCGTCGAAGTGACGTCGAGTGGGGGGAACTCGTCGTCTGGCCGCGTCATGGGACCACCTCACGGATCTGTTCGGTCGGCGTCGGGTAATGGCGGGTCTGGCCGCCGGGCACTTGAACACCCGGCGGCTGGCTCCCCGTGCCCGGGAAGGCAATTCCGCAACGCTCAACTATTGGGTTCTCGGTCGACTGGGCGAGCCTAGCCAGCGCCGAAATGCAGGGCAACCGGACGCGCGCAGACATCCCACGCACCGGATCAAGCACACTCAGCCTTCGGTGATCTTCTGATACGCGGCCGCCGTCAGCAACCCATCAGTCGCAGTCGGATCATTCGGCGTGATCTCCACCAACCAACCCTCACCGTACGGATCAGTGTTGATCAGCTCAGGCGTGTCAGCCAACGCGTCGTTGCGCGCCGCCACCGTACCGGCCACCGGCGCGTAGATCTCCGACACGCTCTTGGTCGACTCGATCTCGCCCAACGAGTCACCGGCCGCGACCACCGCACCCGCCTCGGGCAACTGCACGTACACGATGTCGCCGAGCGCGTCCTGCGCGAAGTGGGTGATGCCGACCCGGACCGAAGCCGTGCCGTCACCCGCCACCCACTCATGCTCGGCGGTGTATCGCAGATCCTCGGGAATCACCAGACGCGTCCTTCATCCATCGGTGCCCCGGACCACCCGGGTCCGGCGCGGCCGCGCCGGTCAGGAGACCGGACGGGCGTGTTCCAACTTGATCGGCACGTGCAGCGCCGAAACCTCGGCAACCTCACGCTCCCCAAACGTCACGTTACCGCCGTCACCCCGGACCGACGCCACCACCCCACCAGGAATGTTCAACGCCGTACGCATCGTCGCCGGATCACCGATCACCGTGATCGTGTACGGCCCCGACAACCGACGCCCCTCCACCATCAACGACCCGTTGTCATCGAGGAAGTACGTCGACGCGATGATCCGCACCGTCGCCCGATCCCCACCGGAAATCTGCATCGCCTCGGCGCCCGCACCACGCAGCTCCTGCACCGCGTCCAACACCCGGTTCGCCGAGATCGCCTCCACACCCGCCTCGAACTGCACAGTCAACCCGGGACCCACCGCCGGCAACGTCCCCGCCAGGATGCCCAACTCGTCCGCCCGCCGCGTCGCCTCGTCCAACGCCGCCTGACGACCCTGCTCACCCGAACGCAACTGCCGCTGACTGTCCTCCAGAGCCCGGATGTCCTGCTGCAGGCGGTTCTCCCGCGCATCCAGATCCGACAGGATCCGGACCAGGTCCTCCTGCCGGGTCGCCCCCAGCGTCGGATCCGTCGACGTCGTCTTCAACTGCACGACCAACGTGAACCCCAGCAACGCCAACAACGCGGCGATCATCACCCCGGCCGCACTCCACCGGGACCGACCAGCCACCACCGGCGCCGCCGACTCCTGCACCGGCTCCGCCAACCCGTCAGAACCCGCGACCGGCCGCTCCCCCGACCGCGACACCGCGCTCAGGTCCACCGTCGCACCATCGTCGACCGGCTCCACACCCGGCTCCACCACAGGGTCGGCCGCAGGCTCGTCATCCGACGGCTGCGCCGGCCCCTGCGGCGCCAACGGACTCAACTCATCCGGATCCGGCGCATCCGGCCGCGGATCCGGCTCACCCGCCGGCCCACCCGGCCGCACCGGACCCGCCGGCTGCGGCCACCCGGTCCCCGTGTCGGTCTGCTCGTCACTCATCGCAACCCAACCTACGCCCGGAAAAGGTGCCGACGGATCGCCGCCACGTTGCCGAAGATACGCACACCCAACACAACGACCACACCGGTGGACAACTGCCCACCCACCCCCAACTGGTCACCCAGATACACGATCAGACCAGCCACCAGCACGTTCGAAATGAACGACACCACGAACTGCTTGTCGTCGAAGATGCGATCCAACCGCGCCCGCACCCCACCGAACACCGCGTCCAACGCGGCCACCACAGCGATCGGCAGGTACGGCTGCAACGCCGCCGGCACCGTGGGATCAAGCCACACACCCAGCACCACACCGGCGAGCAACGCCAACACCGCGATCATCGGCCACCTCCGGAGGGGCTAACAGTCGTCGCCGGACCGGACGACCCGGGACTGCCGGAACGGACACCCGACGCGGAAGGGCTCGGACTGACCGACGGCTTGGCGTAGCGTAGCTGCGGCTCCGGCGCCGCCGGCAGGGTGAGGTCATCCGCCTCCCGCACACCGAACGACAACCCCGTCCCCTGCGCGACCTTCCGCATCAGCGCCGCGTTCCGGCTGTCCTCGAACTTGCGCCGCATCGAACCGGGCCCGATCGCCGACACCTCGTACGGCCCGGTCACCGGCCGGAAATCCACCAGCATCGCCTCACCCGCCGACCGGATCGTCGACGTCGACGTCAACCGCTGCCCGTTGATGGCGATCGCCTCCGCGCCAGCACTCCACAACGCGTTCGCCACACCCTGAAGGTCGCTGTAGAGCACCCGCGGCGGCCCAGCGCCGGCACCGGTGACCGCATCCGCCTTGTCCGGCGCATCCGCCAACCGCACCACCACACCATCACCGCGCACCCGACCCAGCCCGGTGCTCGCCTCCAGGTTGCGCAACCGGGCCGCAGCCGACCCGCTCAACGCCGCGTCCCGCTGCCGACTGACCTCCTCGCGCAACTGGTCCGCCCGCGTGGACAACCGATCGGTCTGGCTCTCCCGCTCCTTGATCTGCGACACCAGACCCGAACGGGCCTGGCTGCGCCCCGGCTCGTCCGCCATCGTCTGCCGGTACGCGACAGCGAACAGGAAACCGAGCATCACCACCACGACCAGGCTCACCGACCGTGCCGGCAAGGCCCGCCACCCGCGCGCCGGAGCCGACTCCACCGAGCGCCGACGGGCGGCAGCCGCGTCCGCGTACCCCGGATCCAGCGGGTTGCGGAACAGCTCGGTGAGGAAGTCCGGCGCGTACACCCGGTCCTGGCCGGGTTTCCCCAGCCGCGGCGCGCTCACGCCGCCGCTCCCGGACCGCGCGCCGCGCGCACCAGCCGGGCCGCCTGCACGACGTACATCCCGCCGGCCACCCAGTACAGCACCAGTCCCCACCAGGCCAACGCCCAACCGATGGCACTCGCCGCCGTCGCCACGTCGGTCGCCGCGCTGGCCAACAGCAGCACCGGGAACGCCGCGAGCAGCAGGAACGTGGCGGTCTTGCCCACGTAGTGCACCGGCGGCGGCCCGTACCCGTAGCGACGCAGCACCGCCAACGAGGCCAGCAGGAGCACCTCACGGGCCAGCAGCGCCGCGGTGAACTGCCACGGCACCACCTCCCGAGCGGTGAAGGCGACCAGGGTGGCGAGGATGTAGAGCCGGTCGGCGAGCGGGTCGAGCAGCTCGCCCAGGCGGCTGACCTGATGCAGGCGGCGGGCGATCCAGCCGTCGACCCAGTCGGTGGTGCCGCCGATGGCCAGCACCACGACCGCCGCCACGTCGGCCCGCGCCACCAGGAACAAATAGAGGAAGAGCGGCACGCCCAGCAGCCGCCCGAAGCTGATCAGGTTGGGCAGGGTGAGCACCTGGTTGCCGGGAGTCTCGTCACCGGTGTCCCGCGGTTGCTCTGCCCGAGCCTGCCGACGCGACACCGATCCTCCTCCACGGCACGCGGGCCCCCGGCCAGCGCCGGGCGCGGCTGAGGGTCGTACGCGCTGTCGGGCCGACCAGCGCCGGCTCTCCCCTGCGGCCCCGGGCGGGGCCCCCTCCCCTGATGCGGCCCGCGATCTCGATGATCGCGGGCCGGGTAGGTGCGCTGCCACTATATCGGGCTTCCTCTCGCTGGCCGGGCGCCGCTTCGGGCTGTCGGCGCGGCTGTGCCGCACTGTGGCGTGGATCACCACGCGTAGAGCGTCCTAGGATACTAGTGGAAGAGGGGACAGCGCTCAGGCCGTCTGGACGGCGGGATCGGTCTGCTGCTCGGGCGCCGACGTCGCCGCCCGAGCGAACCCGGCCAGCGCCAACAACAGCTCGTGCTGCATCCGCGCCGGCATCCGGTCCAACACCGCCTGCACCGCGCGCTGCCGCCGCTCGGCCAACTCCCCCAACAGCGTCAACGCCGCGGCGGTCGGCACCAACCGCACCTCACGCCGGTCACGCGGATCGGCCACCCGACGCAACAGCCCGGTCGCCTCCAACCGGTCACACAGGCGGCTCGCCGACGAGGGCACCACGTCCAGCAGCTCCGCCAACCCGTTGACGTTGGTCTCCGGACGACCGCAGATCAGCGTGAGCACTCTCAGCTGGGTGGGCGGCACCTGATGCCGCGCCGCGGCCGACTCCAGCACGGCGATCAACGTCCCGGCGGCCGCGTCGATCGCCGCGGCGAGATCCGCAGGTCGCTCCACCTGATGTCCCCTGCCGTCGTCGCGCTGGTGCCCGCCCGGCAACGCGGCGGCGAACCTCACCCCGTGCCCCGTTCGCGCGGACCGTGCCAGTCCAGACAGACCACGACGGCGTCGTCGCGCAGATCGGAATCCGCGTGATAGGCGTGCAGTTCGCGCATCACCGTACCAACCGCCTCGGCCGGCGGCTGCAGCCGCGTGGCGCGCATGGACCGAGCCATCGTCCGCTGCCCGTACGGCTCCTGACCCGGCGGTTCGGCGGCCCACACCCCGTCACTGACCACGAAGAGCCGGTCACCCGGGGCGAGTTGCACCTCCTGAAGCTCGTAGCGGGTCTCGGCGAACATGCCCAGCGGCAGCTGCTGATCCAGCTTCATCGGCTCGACAGTGGACCCGCGCATCCGCAACAGATGGGGAGAGCCCGCGTCGACCGCCCGCACCCGGCCGAGGCGAGTGTCCACCTCCAGCAGCAGGGTGGCCACGTACCGGGCGCCCCGGTGTTGGTAGAAGACCGTGTCCGAGGCCAGCTCTGCCTGCTCCACCAGGCCGCCACCGGAGCGACGCGCGTTGCGCATCGCGTTGACGGTGACGGCGGTCAACAGGGACGCCGCCAACCCACTGCCCTCGCCGTTGAGTACCGTCACCGTGAGACGTTCGCCGTCCAACGACCAGTCGAAATGGTCGCCGCCGACGGTGTACGCCGGTCACCACCCGCCCCGCCGCGAAGACCCCGAGCATCCGATACAGCCGTACCTCGCCGGTGTCCGCGTCGA